>JAOTYQ010000744.1 GCA_029861725.1 Acidimicrobiia bacterium
AGGGCAACCGGCCAACCTGAGTCGGAGCCGCGGAGCGGCTCCTTCGGGAGTTCGCAAGCGAACTCCTCCACCGTGAAACTCGAACGACTCAAGGGCAACCGGCCAACCTCAGCCGGAGCCCAGCTTCCGGAGCCGCCGGTCTGGACGTCTGGTGCCTCGCGGACGAGCGAGCCGTCGGTGCCAGCAACGAATCACACGCCTCCCGAGCCCTGGCCGTTGCTGTCGCCCGGTGCTGCGTCACCGGTGAATCGGTAGAGCGGCCACTTCCCGGCCACGAGCTGCAGCTGCCCGTCGTGGCGAGTGGTCGTGGCGAAGATCCCGCTGTCGAGGTCCGGGGCGACGGTCCAGTCGGGGTCGACGATCACCGCGGGCCATGCGTCGGCGCACGTGCCGTAGCACGTGCTCGCCGCTGCGGTGTCGTTGGTGAAATCCGTACAAAGCCGAAGGTGTAGATGCCCTGGCCGGTTGGCTCGTGCACAGTGGCATTGGCACCGAGCGCGACCGCCACCGCAGCCCCGGCTGCCGCCCCGGTCAACAGCGGCCGAGCCGCCGGGGCGCGCCAGGTCGTCGTGGTCGTTGTCTCCATGTCCGGTTTCCCTCCCGTCGGGGCCGGCCGCGGTGAGCGGCCCTCCCTTTCTGTTGGCCAGTACGGTCGAGGGCGCCGCCAGGTTCGCGATTTCCGTCGGCTTCTCCGATCGGGCCAACCGCGAGCTCGCCGCAGCGCTCAGCCATCTCCTGCCCGCGCCTGCGAACGATGACCCGACCCCGCGACCCGATCTCTCCGGAGCGGAGGCGGCCGAAGGGGGTGGGGCCGAGTCGTCGGGTCGGGTCGTGCTGACGGGCTCGGTAGCCAGCGCCTGAGCGTTTGCGGTGGTCCTCGCTTCGACCGGAGGCCTCGACCTACTATCCCGGCATGGGTATCGAAGGCGAATACGAGCCGAGCACCTGGGGATGGGTGGCCGAGCAGGTCGAGGAGTACGAGGCCTCGAACGGGACCCGGGCCAACACCTTGCGGGACACCGGCCTCCCGATCATCGTGATGACCACGGTCGGGCACAAGACCGGGAAGGTCCGCAAGGTTCCACTGATGCGGGTCGAGCACGAGGGCGAGTACGCGATCGTGGCGTCCAAGGGCGGCGCCCCCGCCCACCCTGGCTGGTATCACAACCTGATGGCCGACTCCCACGTGACGATCCAGGACGGTCCCGCCCCGTTCGACGCCGAGGTCCGGCTCGTCGACGGTGACGAGCGCAGCGTCTGGTGGCACCGCTCGGTCGAGGCGTACCCGCCCTACGCCGAGTATCAGGAGAAGGCCGAGCGTCAGATCCCCCTCTTCATCGCCAGCCCCGTCGACTGATCGCGCAAGCGCGCTCCTGGCCAATACCCACGCCGAGTAGTCGGAACCGCTCGCCTACGGCTCATCGCCGGGGCGTTCAGAGCCGGGCGGACGCTGGCCCGTCGGGCCACAGGGGTCGGAGGACCTCCCGGAAGCCAGGAGCGAGGGCCGGCGGCAGGATCGAGTCGTGGCGGCGGTGGATGGTCAGCAGCGCAGCGTCGACTCGGGGGCGAGGCCGGAAGAGAGACCGGTCCAGGCGTGGGCCGAGCTCGAAGCGCCACCAGGGCGCCCAGGCGGCGGTCCGGAGCGCCTGCGGCGGAGACGCTGCGTGCTTGTGGGCAACTGCGGCCTGGAGAACGAGGTCGGCTCGGGCCGGGCCCCGGTCGGGTTCGTCGAGCAGGCGGGCCAGCAGCTCGGTCGTGAGACCGAACGGGGGGCTGGCCACAACCCGGTAGGGCTGCCTCGGCAAGCGGAACCGCCGGAGGTCGCACTGGATGACGTGGACCTGGGCCGACAGACCGTCCCGATCGACGCGGTCCCGCAGCCGGCCGGCCCAGGTCGGGTCCATCTCGACCGCCAACACCTCCGCGCCGCGGCCGGCCAGGGGCAGGGTGAGCGCGCCGTTCCCGGCTCCGAGGTCGACGACGAGCTCGCCGGGACGAATGTCGAGGCCGGCGATCAACCGGCTGATGGTGGGGCGATCAGTGAGGAAGTTCTGGCCGAGCGTCCGGCGCCGTCGATCCCGCTCGGTACTTCGCTGTCGCCCGGCCACGGGTGATCTCCAGGTACATACCAGTGATGCTAGGGCGCCACGCCGACCTGGGACGGCGAATTCACGATCGGCGGCGGATGCGGCACTCGATCGAGCGGCGCTCGGACGGGAACAGCAAGATGATCCGGCCCGCAGGATCGGCTCCCACCCACACCTCGTCGTCGGGGCATCGCGCTCGCAACGAAGCCGGCACTGCGTACACCCCACAAGACCAGCTGCTGCCGGGAGGCACGAACGGGTTGGCGGCCCGCCCGAAGTTGCCTGCCGTGTGCAGTCGCACGGCATCGCGGAGGAACGCCTTGCCGGCCTTGGTCGTCATGAATGCGAGCTCGACGAGGGGGCTGACCGGAACGAGGCCCCTGCGGTCGAACGCAAACGACTCGAACCTCCCCCCGCATGTCGTGTCGATCACCGGTGTCACCCTTCCGGTTGCGAAGACCTGAATGACGATGGATGCCGTTCGAAAGTCGCGAGATATCCCTCTCGGGTGGCGCAGAGCACGGCTGCAGCCCTGTCGCGCGCTGGCTGAACTCAGCTCTCGTCCCAGTCGACCCAGTCGACCTGGTGGGCCCGAACATGATCCCGGACCGCTCGCCCGATCGTGGGGTAGAAGCGGTCGAGGCCAATCGTTTCGGTCGTGCCAGATCGCTCGAGCTGATCGCGGACGACCCCTTTCAGCTCGGCGAACCCCAGTTCGATGCCGCGCTCACTCAGCTCGTCATGGATGGTGACGAGGGTGTGATCCGCGGTGGCGTCGATGTCGGTGATC
>JAOTYQ010000745.1 GCA_029861725.1 Acidimicrobiia bacterium
CACCCGCGGCGGCCGCCCTGCGCCCGACCGACATAGCGTTCCTCCACTACCGGGACGCCTCCTTCCAGGTCGAGCTATTCCCCCGCAGACCAGCACGATCGCCTCTCATCTGCCCAAGGCGGTCGGTGCCGCCTACTCGATCGGGCTGGCCCGCCGGCTCCGGCCCGCGCACCGGGCCATTCCGTCCACCGAACCCACCCTGCGGGAACGCGACGCGATCATGGCCACGATGTTCCTCCGTCCCGTCCGATTCCGGCCGCCGAGTCGGCTGATGGGCCATTCGATGAAACGGAACGGCGGGCCATGGAGCAGCCCAAGAGCATGGCCAAGCTCCTCAACTGGACGCTGGCCGAGATCCTGCACCGGTACCCCGAGGTGGTGCTGGCAGGAGAGGACATCGGCGCCAAGGGTGGCGTGTACGGCGTGACCCAGCGATTGCAGGCCCGTTTCGGGCCCACCGGGTCATCGACACCTGCTCGCCGAGGACCAGATCCGAGGAGAGACAGCCACCCTGCCCTTCTTCTCGTCCGGCCAGTTCGCCAATCAGCTGCTGGTCCGGACCGCCGCCCTCGGCTACCAGCGGGGCGTTCGGCGTTCACTTCCACAACGACAATTCGATCGCCGTGCTGCGAGACATCCCCGGCCTGATCGTGGCCTGCCCGTCCAACGGCGCCGGCGCCGGCGCCATTCTGCGGGAATGTGTTCGCCTCGCCCGCGAGCAGTAGCGGATCGTGGCCTTCTTCGAGCCGATCGCGCGCTCCGCCACGACGGACCTGCTGGAGTACGGCGATCTCGGTTGGGCTCACGACTTCCGCCCGGCCGCCACCGCACCGTCTGTCCCACTCGGCACGATCGCCGTGCACGGCACCGGGACCGATGTGGCCATCGTCACCTCCGCAAACGGCACCTACCTGGCGTTCCAGGCCCGAGTCGATCTGGAGGAACGTGGCATCGGGGCCCGGGTGGTCGATCTGCGCTTGCTGTCACCCCTCCCGATCGACGCGGTGGCCGAGACGACATCGTTAGCGCCTGCTCGTAAGGCCGAGGCGCTCGGCCAGCCCGATGCGCTGGAGCTTCCCCGTCGCCCCCTTGGGCAGCTCGTCGAGGAACAGTATGGTCCTGGGAACCTTGAAGGAAGCCAACGTTTCGGACACGAACTGGCGGATCTCCCGTTCGGTAGCGGTGGCACCGTCGTGGAGGACGACGCCGGCCCCCACCTCCTCACCGAGCTTGTCATGGGGGATAGCGAAGGTCACGGCCTGGGCCACGGAGTCGTGGCGCAACAACGCCTCGTCCACTTCCAGTGGCGAGATCTTCTCGCCTCCCCGGTTGATCTGCTCCTTGAGCCTTCCGGTCAGGTAGAGGTAGCCGTCCTCGTCGAGGTATCCCTCGTCGCCGGTTCGGAACCAGCCGGCGGTGAAGGCTGCGGCGTTGGCCTCCGGGTTGTTCTCGTAGCCGCCGATGACCGTTGGTCCCTTGATCGAGACCTCCCCCCGTTCTCCCGCCCCCAACTGGCGGTTGGCGTTGTCGAGGACGGCGAGCTCGATGCCGGCTGCCAGCCCGACCGACCCAGGTTTCGTGATGCCGGGGGGCAATGGATTGGCTGCCATCTGGTGGGTGGCCTCGGTCATCCCGTAGGCCTCGATCACGGGCACGCCGAAGAGGTCGTCGAGCTCATCGAGCACCGGGACGGGGAGCGATGCCGACGACGAGCGGATGAAGCGGAGGCTGCTGTTGCGGGCGGCCTGGCGGTGACGCTCGGCCCGGGCCAGAACCATCTGGTGCATCGTTGGCACGGCCGTGTAGTAGGTAGGTTGGAAGCTTTCGAGCTGGCGGAAGAAGGCGAAGGCGTCGAAGCCCTCGGTGCACACGACCGATGCTCCGGCCGACAGCGGAGCCAGCAGTCCAGCCAACAACCCGTGGATGTGGAACAACGGCATCACGTTGAGCGAGCGATCGGCGGCGGTCAGGCCAAGTCCAAGGGCGATGTTGGTGGCTGATCGGGCCAGGTTCGACTGGGCGATGGGCACGATCTTCGGTCGGGAGGTCGTACCGGAGGTGTGGAGGACCAGGCCGATGTCCGACGGTGCCGGCGCCACGGTCGGCGTCTTCGGCACGGCGTCCGGAACGTCCAGGGCGAGGTTTCCCGGTGTGCCCTTCAGCGTGAGCGCCCTCGTAGAGGAGCCGGCCGCAGACCGGGCCGTCTCGGCGCCGGTCTCCAACGAAACGAGCACCTTGGCTCCGAGGTCGTCGAGATAGAACCGAAACTCGTCCTCTCGGTACTTCGGGTTGAGCGGGGCGGCGCATCCCGTCGTCGCCGCGGCCAGGAACGTGATGGCCATCTCGGGGCCGTTGGGGAGCACGATGGCGATCCGGTCGCCGGGACCGATGCCGATCGATGTGAGCTGCTGGCCGAGCCGGGCCACCTCGGCCCGCAGCGAGCGTCGGTCGAGGATGGACCCATCGGGGGTGACGATGGCTGGATCGCCGTCGACCCCGGCGTCGAGAAGCTGGTGAACCGTCTGTGACTCCGCCATCGTCCTGCTCTCAGTTCTCTCGACGGGCATCCAACAGGGAGGCGCAGGCATGAACGGCCTCGATCGACGGGGTCGGCACACCGACGAGACGACCGAGCTCGACGAATACGCCGACCAGGGCGTCGAGCTCCAGCTCGCGCCCGGCCTCGACGTCCTGCAGCATCGACGTCTTGTGGTCACCCACCGCCTCAGCGCCGGCGATCCGCTGCTCGATCGTCACTCGGATGCGGACGTCGAGCGCCTCGGCGATGGCGGCAGCTTCGGTCATCATCGACGTCGCCAGAGCACGAGTGGCCGGGTGTCGGCAGATCTGCCCGAGGGTCGCTCCGGTCAGCGCG
>JAOTYQ010000162.1 GCA_029861725.1 Acidimicrobiia bacterium
CCGGTCCCCGGGGCGGGCGTCGACGGGGTCGACGGGGCTGAACACGCGGCCGCCCGTGCGTCGCTGGCGGTCGGCGCGGTCTGTGGGCGGGGCGGGTGCGTTGGGAGCATCGCCGCCGACGGGTACTGCGACAGCTGCGGCCTGGCCGCTACCAGCACGGGCGGGCCGGCGCCCAAGGTGGCGGCGACGCTCGACGGCGACCTCGACATTCCCTCGATCGCCGCGCCGGTGGCGCCCGACACCTCGGCCCGCATCCCGGGTGCCGGCAGCGCGACGGCGCAGAGCCGGCGGACGATCACGTCCACCCGTACGACCAGCGCCCGCCGGGGGATCGGGGCAGGCCTCGTCGACGTCACCCCGACGCCGGTCGGCGACCCGTCGGCGGCGGTGATGAGCGAGGAGAAGATCCAGGCCGCGCTCGGCGTCGTGCCCGAGGACGACCGCAACTGCTCGAGCTGTGGCCGGCCGGTCGGGCGGGCAGCCGACGGGAAGCCCGGACGGGTCAAGGGCTTCTGTGGGAGCTGCCGGACCCCGTTCGACTTCGTAACCAACGAACCGTCCCTGCGTCCCGGAGAGCTGGTGGCCGGCCAATACCAGATCCTCGGGCCGCTGGCTCACGGCGGACTGGGCTGGATCTACCTCGGTCGGGACAAGGCGGTCTCCGACCGGTGGGTGGTTCTGAAGGGCTTGCTCAACGAGTCCGATCCCGATGCAGTGCTGGCGGCCGTGGCCGAGCGGCAGTTCCTCGCTCAGATCGACCACGCCAACATCGTCAACATCTACAACTTCGTCACCCACCGAGGCGCTGGCTACATCGTGATGGAGATGGTCGGTGGGGAGTCGCTGAACTCGAAGCTCAAGCGGCGCCGGGCCGAGAACGGCGGTGTCGCCGACCCGCTGCCACCGCAGGAAGCCATCGCCTACATCCTCGGGATCCTGCCGGCCTTCAGCTACTTGCACGAAGCCGGTCTCGTGTACAACGACCTGAAGCCGGCGAACGTCATGGCCGTCGGCGACGACGTGAGGCTGATCGACGTCGGCGCCGTGATGCGTAGGGACGACGAGCACGCCGCGATCTTCGGAACCCAAGGCTTCCAGGCTCCCGAGGTGGCCACCGCGGGACCGTCGATCTCGTCCGACCTCTACACCGTGGGGCGAACGCTGGCGGTGCTGATGTTGCGCTTCGTCTTCCACGACGGCCCGTACCTGTATGCGCTGCCGCCCCGCGACGAGGAGCCGTTGTTCGCCCGCTGGGAGTCGCTCCACCGCTTCCTGCTGCGGGCGTGTGCGTTCCATCCCGACGACCGGTTCCAGTCGGCTGGCGAGATGGCCGAGCAGCTCACCGGGGTGCTGCGCGAGATCGTCGCCATCTCCGAGAACCGGCCGCGGGCATCCACGTCGAACAACTTCGAAGGCGATCAGCTGTCGAACCTGTTGATGATGTCGGCCGAGGCCTACGACGTCAGCGTCCCGGACTGGCGGGTCCTGCCGAGCTCGCGAGTCAACGAGGAGGACCCGGCAGCCCCGTTCTTGATGAGCCTTCCCGAGCAGGACCCGGCCCGATCGGTCGAGCTGCTGCAGGCGGCGGTCAGCGGTGGGCGGGTCGACGCCTCGCCGGAGGTCGTCCTCCACCGGGCCCGGGAGCTGGTCCAGATCGGCCAGGACCCCGAGCCATCGTTGGCCGAGGTCGAGCGGGCCAACCCCTGGGAGTGGCGGGTGCAGTGGTATCGGGCGATCCACCGGCTCCAGCTCGGCCAGGCGGCCGAGGCGGCCGAGGGGTTCAGCCGGGTGTGGACCGAACTGCCCGGTGAGAGCGCCCCAAAGCTCGCGGTTGCGTTGGCGGCGGAGCTGGCCGGCGAGTACGAGCGGGCCGCCGAGGTGTACGACCTCGTGATCTCGTCTGACGCCTCCTACGTGTCGGCGGCGTTCGGTCTCGCCCGCTGCCAGCATCAAGCCGGCAACTCCCAGGCGGTGGTCGAAGCGTTCAACCGGGTGCCCCCGAGCTCGGCCGCCCACTACGACGCCCAGGTCGCCTCGGCCCGAGCGCTGGTTTCTGGTGGGCCGTCGGGCCAGCCGACGGTGGCCGAGCTTCAAGCTGCGGCGGCCACGATCGAGCGGCTGCAGCTCGATGCCGCGGAGCGGGCCGAGCTCTCGGCCGACGTCTACGAGCGGGCGTTGACCGGCCTGTTGGCCGGCACGATCCCGAGCGGCTCGTCCACGATGCTGGGGCAGGATCTCAACGAGCGGTCGCTGCGTCTCGGTCTGGAGCAGACCTACCGGACCCAGGCCCGGCTCGCCACCCAGGAGGCCGAGCGGATCCGCTTGATCGACAAGGCCAACTCCGTGAGGCCGCGGAGCCTGGTCTGATGGAGTGCCCACGATGCAGTGAGGTGGCGCCGGTGGGCGCCAAGTGGTGCGAAGCGTGTGGAGCCGATCTGTCGGCCGAGCCGCAGCTACCCTGCGTGTCGTGCGGTGATCGTGACATCTCCTACGACGGGTATTGCATGTCGTGTGGACACAAGCAGCCCGAGGAGCGCGACCACATGGTCTTCGAGGCCGGGGCGACGGTCGCAATCACCGATCGCGGTCTCCGGCACCGCCACAACGAAGACGCAGCGGCAGTGGGTCAGCTGCCGGGCGGTGGTGCTGTGCTCGTCGTGTGCGACGGCGTGTCGTCGACCCCCGGGTCGGCTGAAGCGTCGCTCGCCGCCGCCACCGCAGCCAGGGATCTGCTGATCGAGCGGCTCGGGTCGTCGAACGGCGCATCGGGCGGGAGCGGCCCGACCTTGAGCGACGGACCTTCGCCGACCGGCACTGGTGCCGGTGACCGGATCGCCGAGGCGCTCGTCGCCTCCGCCGAGGTTGCCCAGGCCATGGCGGCCGCATCGCCTGAGGTCGTCTCCAACGCCCCGCACTCCCAGGGTGGTCCCCCGTCGTCGACCTTCGTCGCTGCGATCGGCCGGCCGGTCGACGGTGGCACCGAGGTGTCGGTGGCGTGGCTCGGCGACAGCCGGGCCTACTGGATCGAAGGTGCCGATGCGGTGCAGCTCACTGCCGACCACGAGCTCAGGGGCAGCCTCACCCGGTGGCTCGGCGCCGACAGTCTCGACACGCACCCCGACGTCGCCCGCCATCGCTCGCGGGGTGCCGGCCGCCTGCTGCTGTGCAGCGACGGGCTTTGGCGTTACGCCGATCCACCGGTGGAACTCGCTGCGCTGGTCGGTCGTTTAGAGTCTGATCACACCACGACCAGAGCGCTTGCCGATGCGCTCGTCGCCCACGCCGTCAGCAGGGGTGGGCACGACAACATCACGGTTGCCCTCTGGGCACCCACGACCGATGCTGGCTCGGGCCAGCAGCAACGAACCCATCAGCGCCGGGCCGACGCTGGGGGCGGACGAGCCGGAGTACAGGAGAGAGGCAGAGTCGATGAGTGACTTCGTAGCCGAGGTGTTTCAGAACGAGTTCCTGCCGGTGGGCGCGGAAACGGTCGACGCCATCGTCACGGTCCGCTCCAGTGGCGGCGCAACCGGAGCCGCACCGGCCGCCGACGTGGTGCAGATGATCATCATCGACACCTCGGGCTCGATGACCGAGGAGGGCGGCCGCAAGATGCGAGCTGCTCGTGATGCCACCCAGGCCGCCATCGACACGATCCGTGACGGAGCCCATTTCGCCGTCGTCGGCGGCAACGGTGGCGCATACATGATCTATCCTCACGAGGGCCTCGCCGTCTCCGACGCCCGAACCCGGCAGGAGGCCAAGGATCGGGTCGACCGGGTCGAAGCCAAAGGCGGCACGGCGATCGGCACCTGGCTCCAGGCGGCGGCCTACCTCGCCGGACTCCGTCCCGAGGCGATCGCGCACGCGATCCTGCTGACCGACGGGAAGAACCAGCACGAGGAGAGCTGGGTGCTCGACAAGTCGATCGCGGCGTGCGTCGGCTTGTTCCAGTGCGACGCCAGAGGCCTTGGTGCCGACTGGGAGATCGAGGAGTTGCGCAAAGTCGCATCGGCGCTGCTCGGCACGGTCGACATCATCCCCCGGCCTGAGGACATGGCCGCCGAGTTCACGAAGCTGACCCAGGCGGCGATGGGTCGGGAGGTTGGATCGGTGGAGCTCCGGTTGTGGACGCCGAAGGGGTCCGAGATCGAATACGTCAAGCAGGTCGCACCGACATTGGAGGATCTGACCGGTAGCGCCAAGCCCCAGAACCCCCTGACGAACGACTACCCGCTTGGCGCATGGTCGGGCGAGGAGGAGCGCGACTACCACGTCAGGATCAACATCCCGGTCGGTGGGGTTGGTGATGAGCGGCTGGCGGCCCGGGTGATGTTGGTCGTCGACGGTGTCGACCAGCCGGCGGCCCTCGTGCGGGCGGTCTGGACCGACGACGAGCGCCTGTCGACGAGGATCAATCGAGAGGTGGCGCACTACACGGGCCAGGCAGAGCTGGCCGATGCCATCCACGACGGCCTCGCTGCTCGCGACACCGGTGATCAGGCTACGGCCACGGTCAAGCTGGGGCGGGCGGTGCAGATCGCGCACGAGGCCGGCCACGAGGACACGGTCCGGTTGCTGCAGAAGGTCGTCGAGGTCGACGATGCAGCCACTGGTACCGTCCGTCTCAAGCGGGATGTCGACCGGACCGACGAGATGGCGCTCGACGTCCGCTCGACTCGGACGGTCCGGGTCAAGAAGGGCTGAGACGAATGAGCAACGGCGAACTGTCCTGCGGGAACTGCGGCGTCGGGCACGGGCCCGACGACATCTTCTGTGAGAACTGCGGATACGACTTCATCACCGGATCGCTTCCGAGCGGCGACGAGGGCATGACCCCGCCGATCATCGCCCCTCCCGCCGCCGAGGTGACAGGAGGGGCGGCTGCTCCTGGCTCCGGTGAGTCGCCGGCGGTGGCTACGGCGCAACCGGCCGTCACCGTCGCGGGCGGCGTGGCCAAGCTCCGGTTCTCGATCGGCGCCGATCGCACCTACTTCGACGCCGTGGTCTCCGAAGGGGAGCTCGACTTCCCCGACCCCGAGCCGATGGCCACCGACATCGAGCTGACGGGCACCGAGTTCCACATCGGGCGGACAAGCCAGAGCCGGGCGATCCACCCCGACCTCGACATCGCCCACCTGACCGGCGACCCGGCGGTTTCGAGCCGCCACGCGGTGATCCGTGTCGCTGACGACGGAACGGTGTCGGTCACCGATGTCGGTTCGACCAACGGGACCTTCGTCGGGTCGGTCGACGGCATGGCGATCACCGTTGGCGAGCCGGTCCTGCTCGAGCCGAAGACCGCTCTCTATGTCGGGGCTTGGACCCGACTCGAGGTGACGCCGGTCAGCGCCTGACCGAATTGAGCGCGGCGACAGCGTCGACGTCCGAGCCCGGGATCTCCGAGGTCGAGTCAGGACCGTCGCACAGCCGCACGTAGGAGAACTCCTCGTCCGCCTCGGCTACGTCGGAGATGTCGATCGTCGTCGTCCCGCCGGAGACCTCGCCGACGAACCGGAGCTGGTCCGGGTCGATGCCGATCGACACGTACATCGACTCGGAGCGCCCGAGCTCGACGACCTGGAGGTCGGGGCCTGGGCCGTCGATCAGGCGGTTGTCGACGAAGCGCACAGTCACGTGGTAGCGGCAGTCGGCGGCGGAAGCCGCGGAGCCGTCGCCTAGCGATGCCGCGATCCGGTTCGGCGGCCCGAGTGCTTGTCGAGGGTCGTTGGTGAACCAGCCGTCGACCGAGTTCTCGAGGAGCGAAGGCACGGCGTCCGCGATCCGGGAGTCGGCGACCTCGTCGGCGAACGCTGCGTTGGCAATGATGCGCCCTTCGAGGTCGACCTGGGCCGGGAGCAGTGGTGTGGCACCCACACAGCGGACCCGGGGCAGGCCGTCGTCGTCGACGAGGACCGCCGTGCCGGCCGTGAGCACGATCTCGTACGGCTGGGGCAAATCGTCGCGAAACCGGTGGTTGATCACGATCACGTCGTCGATCAGGTAGCCCGCAGTCAACGACTCGAAGTAGTCGGCCAAGTCACCGGTTCTGAGGCCGTGCACCGAGGCGAAGGCCAGGGCGGCCGCATGGTCGACCTCATAGGCAGCGATGACGGTGTCGAGGTCGCAGATGTCATCGAACTGACCGGGTAGCAGCCCGACCCCGACGATCGAGCGGGGCCGGATCAGTCCGTAGCCGGCCTCGGTCAGCACGTCGGTCGTCGCCTGCAGGCGGGCGTCGAGTCGGGCCCGGGTGGCTTCGCTGTCGTGGCCGATGTCGCCGAGCGCCCGCTCCGCTTCGGCCGCAGCCTCGGAGGCCCGCAGCAGTATGGGCTGGAGCTCAGCGGGGATCGGGCGGCCGTCGAGCGAGAGGAACGGATCGGGTCCCAGTTCTTCGTGCCGCAGGGTTTCCGGCTCGCCGGCTGATCCGCAGCCGGCGAACAGGAGCACGGTGACCATGACCAAGATGGCCGGCGACGCGGCCCGGAAGCGAAGTGGTCGCAAGGAGGAGGCCTCCACGTTTGCCGCCCGGCGGCCATGACGCTACCAGGCCTCCGGTCGCTGAGGGGTATCGGGGCAGGGACCGGGCCCGTTGGGTCGGGTCCACGGCCCGTGGCGCCGCCGATGCGGAGTGGTTGGGCTCAGGTCAGAGCTGGCGGAGCGACGACGACCTCGATCGACAGCACGTCGACCGTGCGGGCTGCGTCGTCGAGCTCCAACACGACGAGGACGTCTTCGAGCCATTGCAGCCGGGCCGACCGATCGGAGAAGTCGTCGGGCTCGCCGAGCGCCCACGGGTCGACCGCCACCACCTCGCTCAGCCACTGGTAGAGCTGGACTTGGAGGTCGGGTCGGAAGTACGAGCCCGCGACGAACAGCTCCTCACCGTTGGTCAGCACCCACCGGCTCACGATGCCGCCCGACTCCGCAGCTCTCGAACCATGGCATCGTGGTCGGCTTTCATGTCGGCGACCAGGTCGTCGGGCAGGCGGTGATCGCCCCAGACCCTCCCTTCTATGACAGCCGCCTGGTAGGACTCCCAGAGCGTCTTGAGGTCGCCCTTGGCCGGCGGGAGACCGGCGACGAGGCGGGCCTCCATCCGTTCCCGGGCAGCGACCAGGTCCGACGTGGTGCTGTGGATACGTGGCCGTTCCATACCCTCAATCGTACATGTGTTCGATCGAGTTGAACAGCCCAGCGCGGCGACCCGGGCGGCAGCCAGAGGCCGCCGGCTGCTACTTGGGTGGCATCCGGATCCCGCCGTCGACCCGGACGGTTTCGCCGTTCATGTACGGGTTGGTGATGAGGTCGACCACCATGAACGCGAGCTCCTCGGCCGTGCCCAGCCGCTTCGGGAAGAGCACGGACTGCCCGAGGTGGGCCTTGAACTTCTCCGAGTCCTCGCCCTCGCCGTAGATCGGCGTGTCGATCAAACCAGGGGCGATCGTGTTGACCCGCACGCCGACCGCAGCCAGGTCGCGGGCGATGGGGAGGGTCATGCCGACGATCCCCCCCTTCGACGCCGAGTACGCGGCCTGGCCGATCTGACCATCGAACGCCGCGACCGACGCCATGTTGACGATGGCGCCCCGGCTGCCGTCACTGTCGATCGGTTCGGTCTTGGCCATGGCGGCGGCCGAGAGCCGCAGCATGTTGAACGACCCGAGGAGGTTGATCCGGATCACGAAGTCGAAGTCGGCCTGGGGCATCGGATCGTTGTTCCGGTCGACCGTCCGCCCCGCCCGACCGAGACCAGCGGAGTTGACCAGCGCCCGGAGGGGCCCCATCTCCGACGCTGCGTCGACCGCGGTGATCCCGTCTCCCTCGCTCGATACGTCGCACTTCACGTACAGGCCACCGATCTCCGATGCGACCGCTTGGCCCCGATCCTCGTTGAGGTCGGCGATCACCACTCGGGCCCCGAGCGCGCCGAGCTGGCGGGCGGACGCCTCGCCGATCCCGGACGCGCCTCCGGTGACGACGGCGGACGATCCTTGCAGGTTCAGACGTGGCATGACATCGCTTTCTCAGTCGTTGGCTGTTCGAGCGGAACGATAGCCCGTCTCCGAAATCGCGTGAGTTGACCGCACGACATGGGGTCAACTCACGCAATTTCGGGGTGGTTTGGCGGGTTATCGCCAGGATAGGCCAACGGCTAGGATTGCGAACTTCCGGTGCCGATGGCCGCCGGTGAGCATCTCGAAAGGACGACGTGGCGACACCCGCAGCCGCACCAACCCTGCTCGCCACCGAAGCGTCACGGGCCGAGAACTTCGTCGTTCTCGACGTGTCGCCCGCCGCCTGGATCGCATTGCTCGTACTGATCGTGGCGCTGCTTGCCATCGACCTGTACCGGCACCGCGAGGCGCACGTGCCCTCCACTCGAGAGGCGCTCCTCGAATCGGGCGCCTGGGTCGCCTGTGGCCTGGGCTTCTCGGTCGTCATCCTCGCCTTCTTCGGCTCGGGCGCGTTCGGCGAGTACCTGAGCGGCTACCTCACCGAGAAGGCGCTCAGCGTCGACAACGTGTTCGTCTGGTCGATCCTCTTCTCGAGCCTGGCGATACCGGTCGCCCTGCAGCACCGGGTGCTGTTCTGGGGGATCTTCGGCGCGCTGGCGCTACGAGCGGTGTTCATCTTCGCCGGCGCCGCGCTGATCACCGAGTTCGAGTTCCTGTTGATCGTCTTCGGGCTGTTCCTCGTTTACACCGGGATCCGCATGATCCAGCACCGTGACGATGAAGGCGAGGGGAGCTCGATGGCGGGCCTCAGGCTCCTCGAGCGGGTCATGCCCGTCTCGAAGGAGCTCGACGGCCAGAAGTTCTTCACCCGGATCAACGGCCGTCGGGCCGCGACCCCGTTGCTGGCGGCGCTCGTCGTGGTCGAGGCCACCGATCTCATCTTCGCCGTCGATTCGGTCCCCGCGATCCTCGCGCTGTCGAACGAGGAGTTCCTGATCTTCTCCTCGAACGCCTTCGCCATCCTCGGGCTCCGGGCGATGTATTTCCTCTTGGCCGACGCCCGTCAGCGTTTCCATTACCTCAATCACGCCCTCGGGGCGATCCTCGTGTTCGTCGGGCTCAAGATGGCGGCTTCGCGGTGGTACCACCTCAACGTGTGGTACTCGCTGGGTATCATCGCCGCCCTGCTCGTGGGTGCGGTCATCTTCAGCGAGCGGAAGAACCGTCAGCTCGCGGCCACAGGGGCCGGTCGTTCCGCCGGGGATCGGTGAGCGCGGGTGAGCAGAGTGCCAGGACGGGACGTGCCCAGGGCGAGCGCCGAACCGACGAACGCATGTCCTCCTCGGACATCGTCTGGTTCCCGCCGCAACGATGTCCGAGGAGTCATGCAGACCGCGATCTACCAGAGGTAGACGGGTCCCTCTATCACCCTGCGCCCGAAAGGCATGCAAGGTGACCGAGTCCTTGGTACGAGTAGTAGCAAACAACGATGACAACATTTTGTCAAGCCTGTCGACGCACATTTCGGTAACGTTGAGTGGTGCTCGCTACCGTCGGTGACCTGGTCGAAGACATCATCGTGGCCGTCGACGAGCTCGCAGCCAGCGCCTCGTCGGAACGGGAGCTGCGCCTCAATCTCGGAGCCGACACCCGGGCCGTGGTCACCCGCCGGCGGGGCGGGAGCGCCGCCAACCTTGCGGCCGCTGCTGGCGCGCTCGGGGCGCCGGTTCGCTTCATCGGCCAGGTCGGTGACGATCCGGTCGGCGACCGTCTCATCACCGACCTGGCGGATCGGGGCGTCGACGTCGTGACCCGTCGAGCGGGTCGAACCGGGACGGTCGTGGTGATCCTCCACGACGGCGGGGAGCGGTCGATGCTGACCGATCGCGGCGCCTCGGTAAGCCTCCACCAGCCCGAATCGAGCTGGCTCGACGGCGTCGAGCACCTGCACGTCCCGCTCTACTCGCTGGCCGAACCGCCGTTGAGCGAGACGACGGCAACGCTGGTCGCCCACGCCGACGAGCGGGGGATCGGGGTCTCACTCGACGTCTCGGCGACGTCGTTGCTCGCTGCACTCGGTCCGGCCATCGCCGTCGAGCTCATCGGCGAGCTCCGGCCGGCCCTCGTCTTCGCCAACGAGGACGAGGCCGCGGTGCTCGCCACGGAAGCTCGGCCCAGCGAACTGGCGACGGTCGCTCTGGTCGAGAAGCGCGGACCGAGACCCGCCCGGGTCGTTCCCTCGACCGGAGATCCCTTCGACGTCGCCGCCGTCGAGCTCGGTCCCGTCGGCGACACCACCGGGGCTGGGGACGCCTTCGCTGCCGGGTTCATCGTCGCTCGCCTCGCGGGCGACGACCTTCGCGCCTGCGCGGAGCGAGGGCATCGGAGTGCCGCCGACCACCTCCGGTCGCTTGCCGTGGCCGGGGGTGACTGACCGCTGCGTCCGATCGCTACGGCTGGCGGCGCCCGTCGTCTGTCAGTGGAGTTGGATCCTGACCCGCTTGTTGCCCTTGCCCTTCGACTCGGTCTTGGTGATCTCGAACCGGCCGACCTCACCGGTTCGGGCCACGTGGGTCCCGCCGTCGGCCTGACGGTCGAGGCCGACGATGTCGACCACCCGGATCGTGGTGACGCTCTCCGGGATGAGGTTGACCTTGGTCCGGATGAGATCGTCGTCGGCCAGCGCCACCGAGCGGTCGAGGAAGCCGACCTCGATCGGCCGGTCGGCGGCGATCTCGGCGTTGAAGGCGTCGGTGACCCGTTGGGCGAACCCCTCGGGGAGCGGGTCGAACTCGAAGTCCATCCGCCCGGACAGCGGCTCCATGTTGCCCCCGGTCACGGCCTTGCCGAACTCGTTCCAGATCACGCCGCA
>JAOTYQ010000746.1 GCA_029861725.1 Acidimicrobiia bacterium
CCGGTCACGGCACGCCTACACCCTCCACGTCATCGACGGGGTCGCCGACTACCCGGAGGACAACTGGCTCCAGCGGCCCGATCTGCCGTTGCGGGGCTTCTGAGCCTCAGCGCCTCCGGTCGGCCGCCTGGTTTCGGGCGTCGAGGACGTTGCCGAATCGGTGG
Organism: Acidimicrobiia bacterium; assembly: GCA_029861725.1. Lineage (GTDB taxonomy): Bacteria > Actinomycetota > Acidimicrobiia > Acidimicrobiales > SZUA-35 > CADEDH01. Next base: position 165 of record JAOTYQ010000746.1, read on the forward strand.
AGCGTCCAGCTGATCGACTGCTCTCGCAGGTAGTGCCCCAACTCGAGCCGACCGTCGGCGGTCACCGGATCGTCGGCGAGGTGGATCAACCGCTCGCCAGCGAGTCGTCGGAGCCGATCGTCGATATCGCCGACGACCCGCACCCGGTCGAGTCCGAGCCCAACGATGCGGGCGATGAAGTCGACGTCGGACTCGGTGTCGGTCATCGAGACGAGGGTCGGCACCGAGCACACGGCGGCTGCGGCGAGGACCCGCTTGACCAGCGCCGCGTCGGCGTCGGGGCCGACTCGCACCGCGATCATCGGGAGTGGGCGGTACCGGTAGACATTGGCCTCGCAGAAGAGACCGGTCGGGTCGTGCTCGAGCGAGTACTCCTCACGCCACCAGCGCTCGTCACTCTCCGCCGCCGCGGCCAGGAACTCCTCGGCGGTGCCGTCGCCGATCTTGGTCGGCTCCCACGTGCCGAGCTGGGCCACGTAGTTCGGGCCGCCGGCCTTGGCTCCAGGACCGACGCTCGAGGCCTTCCAACCGCCGAACGGTTGTCGTTGCACGATGGCGCCGGTCGTGACCCGGTTCACGTAGGCGTTGCCGACCTCGACTCGTTCGACCCATCGCTCGACCTCGGCCCGGTCGAGCGAGTGGATCCCGCCGGTCAGGCCGTACTCGCTGCTGTTCTGGAGCTCGATCGCCTCGTCGAGATCGACGGCCGCCATGACGCCCAGCACCGGGCCGAAGCACTCCGTGGCATGGAACCATGAGCCCGGCTGCACTCCGATGCGGACCCCCGGTCGCCACAGTTGAGGCTGATCATCTCGCTGCTCCGGCTCGACCAGCCACTCCTCACCGTCGTCGAGCACCCGCAGCCCCCGCTCGAGCTTGTTGCTCGGCACCTCGATCGTGGGCCCGACCACGGTGCTCAGCACGTCGGTGCGTCCGATCTCCAGGCTCTGGACGGAGTCGACGAGCTGGCGGCGGAACCGGGGCGACTCGTAGACCCCGCCGACGCAGATCGCCAGCGACGCGGCCGAGCACTTCTGCCCGGAGTGGCCGAACGCGGATCGGACCAGATCGGCGACGGCGAGGTCGATGTCGGCATGGGGCGTGATGATCATCGCGTTCTTCCCCGACGTCTCGGCGAAGAGTCTCAGCTCCGGCCGCCACGACAGGAACAGCCGGGCCGTGTCTGCCGATCCCGTCAGCACCACCCCGTCGGCAGAGGTGACGAGGTGCTGGCCGATCTCGTTGTCGGGAGTGCGCACGAGCTGCAGCACATCGGGTTCGACACCGGCGGCCCAGCAGCACTCGGCGACGATCTCGGCGCATCGGGGGGTTTGGGGCGCCGGTTTGAGGATCACGGCGTTGCCAGCGGCGAGCGACGCCAGAACACCACCGGCCGGTATGGCGACCGGGAAGTTCCACGGCGGGACGACGGCGATCACGCCGAGGGGGGTGAAGCGGGCGTGCTCGTGGCCGTCGAGGTCGAGGGCTCGGTCGCCGTAGTAGCGGGCGAAGTCGATCGCTTCCGATACCTCGGGGTCGGCTTCGGCGATCGTCTTGTTCGCCTCGTGCACCATGCAGCTGATCAGCCGGCCCCGGTTCCGAGCTAGCTCGTCAGCGACGGCGTGCAGGACCTTCCGCCGGTCGCCGGGGTCGGTCGCAGCCCAGGTCGCGGCCGCTCGCCTGGCGCGGTCGAACGCCCGGTCGATCGGGCCGATCGTCTCGGCCAACTCGGCCTCCACCGGTGTCGGGCGCTGCGTCACCAGCGCAGCCGCCCATTCGCGATTGCTCGCCACGGCCGGGTCGGTATCCGGCTCGTTGAGGAACGACCCGTCGTCGCGGCCGGCGCCGAACGCGGCTGGGGCCGGCCTGGCCTGCTCCCGACGCGGCCTGGAGCTGACCTCCCACCGGGAGGCGACGGCCGTCCGGAACCGGTCGGCCTCGGCGGCGAACGTGGTACCGGCCGGGTCGAGGTCGAACAGTGACCGGAGGAAGTTCCCCGGTTGCGCGTTCTCCTCGAGCCGGCGGAAGAGATAGCTGATGGCCACGTCGAAGTCGTCATCGCGGACGATCGGTGTGTACAGCAGCAGCCCGCGGCCCTCCGCCTCAGCTTTGACGACGCGAGCCTGGGCGGGCGCCATGCCTTGGAGCATCTCGAAGTCGAGCCGTTCGCTGACCCCCCGATCCCGGCCGAGGAGATGGGCCCACGCCACGTCGAACAGGTTGTGGCTGGCCACACCGACGCGGACGGCCTGCGTGCGGTTGGGGCGGAGCACCCAGTCGAGGCAGCGCTTGAAGTTGGCGTCGACCTCAGCCTTGGTCTCGTACGGTGCCTGGCTCCAGCCGTGGATCGCCGCATCGACCCGCTCCATGGCGAGGTTGGCCCCCTTCACGAGACGGATCTTGATACCACCACCGCCGCTCTGGCGACGGGCGCTGGCCCAGCCGACCAACTCCCGCAGCGCAGCGAAGCTGTCGGGGAGGTAGGTCTGTAGCACGATGCCCGCCTCGTTGGTGAAGAACTCGGGATCGTCGAGGAGCCGCTGGAAGGCGGCGATCGTGATCTCGAGATCGTGGTACTCCTCCATGTCGAGGTTGATGAACGTCGGCGGATCGGTCATGGCGGCCCGGCGGAAGAGCTGACCGAGCCGATCGGTGATCCGATCGAGGCTCCCATCCCAGTCCCAGTAGTTGAGCTGCGACGCGACCG
>JAOTYQ010000747.1 GCA_029861725.1 Acidimicrobiia bacterium
GTGGCGATAGCGCTCCTGGATCCACATCTTCGGAAGCGCGTGGACGAACTCGTCCCACGTCTTCTTCGTGTCGTCGGGGTTGGCCTCGAACCCGCCGAGCTCGGTCCACGTGGCCGATCGGCCGGTGCCCATCTCGAGCCGCCCTCCGGACAGGATGTCGAGGACGCCGGCCCGCTCGGCGATGCGGATCGGGTGGTTGAACTGGGGCACGCAGGTCACGATTCCGTGGCCCACGCGGATCTTCGAGGTCTGCATGGCGCAGGCGGTGAGGAACAGCTCGGGGGCGGAGCAGTGTGAGTACTCCTCGAGGAAGTGATGCTCGACGGCCCAGACCTGATCGAAGCCGAGCTCGTCGGCCAGCCTCGTTTGCTCCAGCGCGTTCTCGTAGACGATGCGCTCGTTGTCCTCGAACGGTCGAGGCACGGACAGTTCGAAGAAGATGCCGAACTTCATGGGTTGAACCCCCTCTGGCAGTGGACGGCCGGGCAGTCGTGGTGCCCTCGCCCAGCGTAGGCGACCGCTGGTGACCGAACCCAGTTCCGTTTGGGGTCAGCCGACATCGTCGTCGCGGACCCAGAGCCGGTGGCTGAGCACCCCGTTTGCGGCTTCGATGGCCTCGAGGGCATCGCAGATCAAATCCTCCCGGTAGCGGCGACCGACCACCTGGACCGCAGCCGGTAGTCCCTCGACGAGGTCGATGCCGATCACGCCGGCTGGCAGCCCCAGGTAGTTGATCCCGAAGCTATACACCGACGCGTCGAGGAAGCGCTTCATGCCCTCGTAGTCCTGCACGTCGAAGTCCCACCGGTACAGCGGCGTCATCATGAACGGGGTGAGCACCAGTGGGTACTGGTCGAGGAACACGTTCCAGTCGCGCATCATCCTGGTCCGGTCGCCGAAATGGGTGATGTAGCCATCGCGGTCCTGGACCTCGGACGCCTCGAAGAAGTAGCGGAAGACCTTCTTGATGTCGTCGCTACCGAACGACTGCACCGCCGGATCGAGGGTCACCTCCAGCTCCGTGGTGCCGGTCTTGAACCAGGCAGCGGCCGGCTCGGCGATCGGCGGGGGATCGACGTGCTCGACCCGATACCCGGCGGCGGCCAGCAGGTCGGCCGCCCGCTCGACCAGCTCGACGATGCCGGGATGGATGTCGAAGCCCGCCGGTTCCAGGGTCACCGCAACCGGTATCGGCTCTCCGACCGGCGGCCCGTCCCAGGGGACCGGCGGGCAGTTCGGATCGCGAGGATCGGGTTGGATCATCACCTCGGTGGCGAGCCGGACGTCACGGGCCTCCCGGGCGATGACTCCCTGGCACGACATCGCCTGCGACAGTGGGCCCCGCTCGGCGGTCGCGGTGGGATTGAACACCGGGACCCGAAAGGTGGTGGGCTTGACCGTGACAAGGCCGTTGGCGAACGACGGGAACCGCAGCGACCCGCCGATGTCGTTGCCGTGGTGGAGGGGCCCGAAGCCGGCGGCCGCCGCCGAGCCGGCCCCACCCGACGACCCGCCCGGTGACGCATCCGCATCCCACGGGTTGTAGGTGCGACCCCGCAACGGATTGTCGGTCGTGCCCCGCATCGAGAACTCGGGCGTGTTCGTCCGTCCGACGAACACGGCGCCGGCCGCCCGGAGGTTGCGAACGAGGGGCGCGTCGTCGTCGGCGATGACGTCGGCGAACGCGGGAACGCCGTTGGTGGTCGCCATGCCCGCCTGGTCGACGTTCTCCTTTGTCGTCACCGGCACCCCGTGCAGCGGGCCGAGATCGGCGCCGGCCGCGACCGCGGCATCGGCCGCCTCCGCCTGGGCCCGTGCGTCGTCCGCAGTCTCGACGACGATGGCGTTCAGCGCGGGGTTCCGGGCGGCGATCCGGTCGAGCACCGCCCCGGTCACCTCCTTGCACGTGAAGTCCCGGGCTCGAATGCCCTCCGCCAGCTCGACCGCGCTCAGCATCCACAACTCGGTCATCGATCCTCCTCCAGGGTCTGGTTCCAGCACAGTAGGCACCCGGCGACACCGGCGACAGCCAGTGTCCCGCGATCCTCGGCGGGAACTCCGCTTGATCGGCCTCGGCGAACCCGCTAGGCCTCTCATTGCCAACGACCGCAACCGAGGAGCCGAGCGTGGCCGAGAAGATGCGAGCGGGACAGATGCACGGCGTGAACGACATGCGCTGCGTCGAGACGCCGATCCCCCCGATCGGCGACGACCAGATCCTGGTCAGGACGGCGATGGCGTCGATCTGCGGCTCCGACCTGCACGTCGTGTGCCATGGCGCCGGCATCGGCTACCCGCTCCCGTGTCCCCACGGCTATCCCGGGCACGAGGGGATCGGCGAGGTGGTGGCCTCCAACCATCCCGATGTGATCGAGGGCACCCGGGTCCTGTGCTTCCCTTTCGCCGGCGGCTCAGAGGGTTTCAGCGAATACCAGCGCATGCACGGCAAGTACGTGCTCCCGCTGCCCGAGACCGACGTGAGCGAGCCCGAGCTGTTGATGGCCCAGCAGCTCGGCACGATCATCTTCGCTGCCCGCGGGCGGCCGGTCGACGTCTTCGGCCGGACGGTTCTCGTGCTCGGGCAGGGCTCGGCCGGCCTGTTCTGGACCTACTGGATGAAGTACAACGGCGCAGCGAAGGTGATCGCCGTCGACCTGTCCGACGCCCGATTGGCGGTGGCGACGAGCATGGGCGCCGACGTCACCCTGAACGCCGGTGAGGTCGACGTGGCCGAGGCGGTGCGGGAGCTGACCGGGCCCGGTCCGGACTATCTCATCGAGGCGGTCGGGCGACGGGAGACCCTCTTCCAGTCGATCGAGCTGGTGCGGCCCGATGGCGACCTGATGTGGTTCGGCCTGCCCGACACCGA
>JAOTYQ010000163.1 GCA_029861725.1 Acidimicrobiia bacterium
ACGGTCGCGGATGTCTCGGACTCGGGATCGGTGGCCACGATGTTCGAGGCGATCATGGACGCCCACGGTCGGATCGACGTCGTCGTCAACAACGCCGGCCTGGTCGGTCCGATGCTGCACTTCTTCGAGGCCGACGAGGCATGGTGGCGCAGGATCATCGACGTGAATCTCACCGGTCACTTCCTGGTCTCACACCCGGCCGCCCGCATCATGGCCAAGCAAGGTGGGGGCTGCATCATCAACATGAGCTCGGGTGGGGCGACCAGGGCGCACCGAGCGTTCACCGCCTACGACGCGACGAAGGGCGGCATCGAGGCACTCACTCGAGCGATGGCCCTCGACCTCGGACCGTACGGCATCCGGGTGAACGCCCTGATGCCTGGTTCGATCGACACGAGCGGCCTCGACCTCGAACAGCGGACCCTGCGAGGAGAGAACGTGCCGCTCGGTCGAATCGGCATCCCGATCGACATGACCGGAGCGGCGCTCTTCCTGGCCTCCGACGATGCTGCATACATCACCGGTGACGTTCTCCGAGTCGACGGTGGGATGCTGGCCCAGCAGCGATCGGCCACGGTCGACATCATGCCGCCGTCGAACTTCCCGAGCGTCGAAGATCTCTGATGGGTGTCGGAGTCGATGGTTCGCCGCGTGCGGCGATCTACGACGTCGTCATCATCGGCGGAGCCGTCATCGGGTCGTCGATCGCCTGGTTCCTCTCCTCGAACCCCGACTTCGACGGGACCGTGTTGGTCGTCGAGCGAGATCCCACCTATGCGACGTCATCGACGGCACACACCAACAGCTGCATGCGGCAGCAGTTCTCGAACCCGCTCAACATCGAGATCTCCCGATTCGGGGCCGAGTTCGTCCGCGACTTCCAGAGGTTCATGGGCGATGACCCCGAGGTACCCGAGATCTTCGTGAACCACTTCGGCTATCTGTACCTGGCCGGTGACGAGATGTTCGCCGCGCGGCTCCGGGCCAACCAGAAGGTGCAAGCCGAGCTCGGCGCTGGCACCAAGATCATGACGGCACGGGAGATCGCCACCACCTATCCCTTCTACAACGTTGACGACATCATCTGCGGGAGCCACAATCTGATCGACGAGGGATACTTCGACTCGGGCACCATGTTCGACTGGTGGCGTCGAAAGGCCCGACAGCATGGCGTCGAGTACCTCCACGACGAGGTCGTCGCGATCGACCGGGATCACGATCGAGTCACCGCGGTGTCCCTGGCGAGCGGCGAGTCGATCGCCTGCCACACCGTGGTGAATGCGGCCGGACCTCGGGCGGTCGAGGTGGCCCGGATGGCCGGGCTCCATCTGCCGGTCGAGCCCCGCAAGCGGTACACGTTCGTGTTCGACGCGGCCGAGCCGCTCGAGCGGGACCTGCCGCTCACGATCGATCCGTCGGGTGTCCATGTGCGCTCCGATGGCAACGCCTACATGGCGGGCTGCACCCCTGATCTCGACCCTCCTGTCGCCTACGAGGACTTCGCCATGGATCACGACATCTGGGAAGACAAGGTCTGGCCGACGCTCGCCCATCGAATCCCGGCGTTCGAGAGGATCAAGGTGACGAGTCAGTGGGCCGGCCACTACGCCCACAACACGGTCGACCACAACGTCATCGTCGGACCCCACAACGAAGTGTCGAACGTCGTCTTCGCCAACGGGTTCTCCGGCCACGGCCTCCAGCAATCGCCGGCCATCGGCAGAGCGGTCTCGGAGCTCATCACCTACGGCGAGTACCGGACACTCGACCTCACGCCGCTGGGCTATCAGCGAATCGTCGACAACCAGCCGTTCATCGAGACGGCGATCATCTGATGGCGACGTCGAGGATCACCGAGCTCGACCCGATCAAGCCTCAGACCACAGGCCTCTACGGGCGACGGCCCACGAGGTCGAGGTAACGGGTCTGCAGCGGCGCGTCCTCGCCGAGGTCTCCCGACGCGCCCTCTCCGAACATCCCCAACTCGCCGAGGCCGTCAGCCATGGGTTGGATGTCATCCCACATGCGGCTCACCAGGTTGGCATCGAGGGTCTCGTCGGCACCGATAGCGCGGGCGAGATCCCACGCATGTGTGCCGTTGTCCATGATGCGAAAGCCGACGAACGTCGTGCGCGGTATCTCACCCATCGGGTGGTCGACGGTGCCTTCGAGACCGTCGGGCGCGGCGAAACCGTCCTGCATCTGGGCGGCGAGCGCGGCGAACTCGGCTACCGGATCCTGGCAGTCGGCCATCAGATCATCGCCGAGCCCGGCGATCACATCCTGCTGCGACCCGCCCGCCAGGAGCTGCACGCTCATCCGAGTACCCAAGAGCATGTGGTTGGCCAGGTCTCGCACGGTCCACTCGGTGCAAGGTGTTGGCAGATCCCACTGATCGTCGCCAACCTGACGAAGCCGGGTCTCGTACTCGCGGATTGATTGCTTGAGAGCTTCGAGGGCGTCCATGACCCACACGATAATCGGCAGACGATCGAGCTGGCGCCGAGAACCAGACGGCTACGCCGCACGCCGCTCAACCGAGACCGCGGTCGTGATCCTGGAGCCACGGCTCGAGTCCTAGCCTCCTGCTTGCTCGCAGACGCGGTCGCGACACGTCTCAAGCCCCGTCGTGAGGAGCCGATGGAGCCGGAACGGGCGCTCATCGAGGGCTGCCCGATCCCGGTTTGGAGCAGCGTGACATGGCAGGACTGTTCGAATTCGTGGCGGCTCTCGCCAATGAAGACGCATGCATGCGTCAACTGAGCGAGCGCTGCGGTCTGGGCTCCCCAGCGGCCGGCCGGCGAGCCTACGAGGCAGCCGTCGGTCTGATCGAGCGAAGGCTGCGCGAGATCGGCGGCAGTTCGGTGGCCACAAAGTCGCTGCTGCGGAGCGCCCGGTCATTCCAGCAAGCCGATCGCGGCCAGCCCGGTGACCAGTTCGAGGTTGGCCACGTCGTGGGCGACGAGCTGGTCCAGCAGGTCTTCGGGCCCGAGGCTTCCACGGCCATGCGCGCGCTCACCGCTGACCTGGCCATCTCAGAGGACAAGGCAACGGGCGTGCTCGAGATCACGACCGCCGTCTTCGTGAGCTCGGCTGCGGTGATGGCGGGCGACCAGATGACCGTCGAGTCGTTGGGTGCGCTGCTGGTGGCAGAGGGGGGCGATGGGGCCGCCGAGGTCGTGACGGCGGACGACGCCGATGCTGCGGATGAGTCCGTTTGGCCCGCCGCCAGCCCGAGCCTTGCGGCCGATCACGCCGACGTGACGGCGACCGCCGGCGTGGCTGCGGTCGCCGCTGACCCGATCTGGCCCGACCGCTCGGGTGGGCGCTCGAAGGGGTGGCTGGTGGCTGGGTCCGCGGTGCTGCTCGTCGCCGTCGGCGTAGCCTGGGTGGCCCTCAGCGGGGGCGACGATACGACGCTGGCCTTCTCCGACGAGACCACCACGACCGTGGCCCCCACCGAGTCCTCCGCCGACGCCGAGTCCCAACCGGTGACCTCCGCGGTGGCCGAGCCCACTCCTGACCCCGACGAGCAGGATGCATCGGCACCGCCCGAGAGCGACCCGTCGACGGCCGACAGCGACCCGGCCACGGCCGATGGGGGCGCCGACGAGGCGCCGAGTGCCGACTCGCCGGCCGTCCCCATCGGCGCTCCCGAAAACCATGCTGTCATGAGCCAAGGCATGATCTTCCTTCGCGGCTACCTCCCGTCGACCGACGTCGAGCAACAGATCGTGGCCGCGGTGGAGGAGATCGTCGGTCCCGGGGCCGTGGTCAGCGAGTACGTGATCGACCCCGACCGCCCGGTCGAAGAAGACGACGACGAGGGCACACCCGTGTACATCGAGGACACCGTGCTGTTCGCCACGGGCAGCGCCGAGATCGCCCCCGACTTCATTCCGTTGCTCGGCGCCGGCCTCCGCCTCCTCCAGGTCCAGCCTGGCGTCACCCTGGAGGTGACCGGTCACACCGACTCTCAGGGCAGCGAAGCGCTCAACCTCGCCCTCTCGCAAAGCCGGGTCGATGCGGTCAAGGGCTTCTTCGTCGCCCAGGGGATCGACCCGGAGCGGGTCGTCGCCATAGGCAAGGGCGAGACCGAGTCGCGGGCCGACAACGGCACGGCCGAGGGCCGACAGGCCAACCGCCGGGTCGAGTTCCTGGTCAAGGGCTTCTCGTACGGTCCGTAGGACGCGGCACCCCTCGGTGGTGGGCACGAGGTTCTACCTCCCGCCCCGAGTATGGGAGGATGCCAGAATCGACCGAGGGGGCGAGGGATGGGGGCACGGAGCGGAGCCGAATACCTGGCCGGCCTCGGCAACAAGCGGGAAATCTGGCTCGACGGGGAACAGGTGGCCGACGTCACGACCGACCCCAGGCTGGCCGGCGCCGCCCACGCCATCGCCGAGCTGTACGACCTCCAGCTCCGACCCGACCTGATCGAGACCATGACCTACGAGTCGCCCACCACTGGCGATCCGGTGGGTCTGTCGTTCATCGAACCTCGCTCGGCCGACGATCTTGCCCGACGCCGCCGGATGGTGAAGACGTGGATGGACCACACCTCGGGCATGTTCGGACGGTCGGCCGACTTCATGAACATCATGGTCACCGGGCTAGCCCTCGACGCCGACAGCTTCCAGCGTCCCGACCGGCCCTACGGGGCCTATCTACGCGACTACTACCACCACATCCGCGAGCGCGACCTCGTGCTGACCCACACCCTGGTGACCCCCCAGTACGACCGCTCGCGGCCGGTCGAGGAGCAGGACACCACCGTGGCGGCTCACGCGGTCGACGAGACCGACGAGGGATGGGTCATCCGCGGCGCCCGAATGGTGAGCACCCTGTGCGCTCACGCCGACGAGATGCTGGTCGCCCCGTCGAGCTACCTGGCCAACAGCCCCGACGCTGCCAAGTACGCGTTCTGCTTCGCCCTCCCGATCGATGCGCCGGGCATGCGGTTCATCTGTCGACCGTCGCTCATCCCGCAGGGGGCGGCGTCGGCCATGGACCACCCGCTCAGTCACCGCCTCGACGAGATCGACGGGATGGTGATCTTCGACGACGTTCTCGTCCCGTGGGAGCGCACGTTCGTCTACCGCGACGTGTCCATGTGCAACGGCCTCTTCAACCGGACCGGGGCGATGGCGCACGTGATGCACCAGTTCTCGACCAAGAACCTGGCCAAGGCCGAGTTCATGATGGGCCTGGCGATGCGGGTGGCCGAGTCGACCAACGTCGACCAGTTCCTCCACGTCCAGAACATGCTCAGCGAGATGATCGTGTTCACCGAGCAGGTGAGGGCGGCCCTGGTCGCCTCCGAGGCGGAGGCTCAGCCCGGCCCCGGCGGTGCGTATCAACCGGCATCGATGCCGTTGTGGACAGTGCGGCAGACCTTCCCCCAGCAGTTCCAGCGGATGTGCGAGATCATCCAGATCATCGGCGCCGGGGGCTTGGTGGCGGTCCCGTCGTACGCCGAGCTCGCCGGTCCCCACGCCGGCGACGTTGAGCGCTACCTCCAGGCCGCCAACGCCGGCAGCCGGGAGCGCATCCGCCTGTTCCGGCTGGCCTGGGACGCTGCCGTGTCGGGGTTCTCCGGTCGTCAGCAGCTCTACGAGCGCTACTACTCGGGCGACCCTGTGCGGTTGGCGGCTGCCTTGTTCGAGCTCTACGACTCCGATCCCCACAAGGACCGCATCGATAGACTCCTCGACGATCTCGAGGGCCGCCAGGCCCCGCCCGGCACCGGGCGGGCCTTCACGTGAGCTCCGACCGTCTCTCGGTCGAGGTCGGCGGGATTCGCCTGGCCAACCCGGTCATCTGCGGGGCTGGCGAGCATCTCATCGAACCCTCCGGCGTGCGGGCGGCCATCGAGGCGGGCGCCGGGGCGGTCGTCGTCAAGTCGGCCAACGAGAGCGAGGCCGCCCGCCGCCAGCTGGCCCACACCGACTACGCCCTGCTCGACTCGTCGTGGCGGCACCTACCGTGGGACTTCGATCCTCCCGCCGACGCCAGCCTGCTCAACCGGTCGGGGCTGTATCCCGGATCGTTCGATGGGTGGCTAGCGATGACCGCCGAGCTGGTGGCCGACAACGGGCCGTCGGTGATCATCCCCAGCATCATCCCGGCCGACTACGACCGGGCCGCCGAGCTGTGCACCCAGGTGGTCGACACGACCGGCTGCGCGGTGATCGAGCTCAACACCGGGGCGCCCCACGGGCGCGAGGCGTCGGCGGGGACGATCGCCCTCGAGACGGGGGCCGACCGGCTCCGAAACCTGGTGGCCGAGGTTCGGCGATCGGTGACCGTGCCGCTGTGGGTCAAGCTCACCGGGCAGACCGACGACGTGGTCGCGCTGGCCGAGGCCGCGTCGGAAGCGGGCGCCGATGCGGTCACGCTGATGGGCCGCTTCATGGCGATGCTGCCCGACGTCGAGACCCAAGCACCGGTGCTGGGAACCGCGGGCGCCTTCGGCGGACCGTGGGCCCTCCCCCTCACGTGCCGCTGGCTGGCGCTAGCCAGGGAACGCCTCGGCCCCGACACCTCCCTCGTCGCAACCAACGGGGCCCGCACCGGGCTCGACGTTGCCCGCTTCCTGCTCGCCGGGGCTCGGGCCGTCCAGATGACCTCGGCCGTCTTCACCGGCGGGTTCGGGACGATCGGGGCGACCATCGACGAGCTCGACCGTTACCTCGTCGAGCACGACGACACCGCCGAGGAGATCGTCGGGCGGGCCGCCGATCGGCTCGAGCGCTACACCGACCAACCGGTCGATCCCGACCGGTGGCACCAGTTCGTGCCTCCCGAGGCTCGCCCGTCGGAGGCCGGTCGAGAAGGCAGCGAGTAAGGTTGCCGCCGAGGGGAGGGTGTATGCCCGACATGACCGTTTTCACCGGGGAGCGTTCCCGGCAGGGCTACCGCATCAACAAGCTGGCCTCGAGCCTGACCGAACCGGCCAACCGCGAGGCGTTCCTGGCCGACGAGGACGCCTACTGCCGCCGCTACGGGCTCACCGACCAGGAACGCCAGCTCATCGCCGAGCGCGACTGGAACGGCATCGTGGCCGCCGGGGGCAACATCTACCTCTTCATCAAGATCGCGGCCACGATCGGCTCGAACCTCGTGGCGGTGGGGGCCCGCATGCGGGGTGAGTCGGTCGAGGAGTTCCTGGCCACCCGCCCGGTGAACCAGGGACCCTGATGGGATCGATCGTCGGCGGCATCGGGGTCAGCCACGCCCCGTCGTTGGCCCGGGCCTACGACGAGGGGCTGTCGGACCACCCCGACTGGGCCGACGTCTTCGCCATGTTCCCGCCCGCCGCCGAGTGGCTGGCCGGGCTCGATCCCGACGCGCTGGTCGTCGTCTACAACGACCACATGAACCGGTTCTTCTTCGACGCCTACCCCACCTTCGCCCTGGGGGTAGCCGACGAGTACCCCCAGGCCGACGAGGGATGGGGACTGCGACCCCTGCCCGACCTGGTCGGCGACAGCGACCTCGGTTGGCACCTGGCTCGCAGCCTGGTAGCAGACGAGTTCGACCCGACCGTCTGCCAGGAGATGGTGGTCGACCACGGTGTCTACTCGGTGCTGCCGTTCCTGGCCGAGCCGCCCTGGTCAACCCCGATCGTTCCTGTGGCGGTGAACGTCATCCGCCATCCGCTTCCCACACCGGGCCGTTGCTTCCGGCTCGGTCAAGCGATCGCCCGCGCCGTCGCCTCCTACCCCGACGATCGCCGGGTGGTGGTGGTCGCAACCGGCGGGATGAGCCATCAGCTCCACGGCCCCGACTTCGGTCACCTGGCGCCCGAGTGGGACAACCAGTTCCTCGATCTCCTCGAACGCGACCCCAGCCAGCTGTGCCAGCTCGACCACAGCGACTATATGCAGCGAGGCGGCGCCGAATCGGTCGAGATCATCATGTGGCTGGCCATGCGGGGAGCGGTTGGCGGCTCGGCCCGGCGGCTCCATCGGGCATACGCGGCCCCGATGCTCACCGGCTACGGACTGATCTCCTTCGAACCGGCCTGACCGACGAGCGCCCCCGCCGAGCGCCGAGGCTCGGAATCACCGCATCCGGTCGATGACACCAGCTGCGAACTCGCGACACATCTCCCACTGACGGTCGGCTGGCATGATGAAGTTGATGCCGTCGAGGCCCTCCGCCTCGAGCCCGGCGAGCTGCTCGACGATCTCTCCCGCCTGGCCGGCGATGCAGAAGATCCGGATCATCTCGGGGGTCACGAACCGGGCTTCGTCGGGGTCGAGGCTGCCGTAGTGGCTCCCGTGGGCCTGGGTGTGGTCGCGTTCGGCGTCGCGCCGAGCCCGGAACGCGAGGTATTCCTCCCAGATCGGCTCGACGTAGGGAGGAGGCTCGGCGCCGACCTCGCGGTAGCGGTCGTAGAGGTAGTGGACGTTGACCATCAGCGATGAGCCGACCTCTTCGACCACCCGAGGGGACTCGAGGGTCTCGTCGGGGCGGAGGAGCAGCAGGTTCACCAGAGCGGTGGTCTCGAACCCGTCGAGCGTGCGCCCCGCCCGTTCGGCCCCCCGCTGCACGTTGGCCAGGGCGTCGGGAATCGTGCCGCCCCGGGGGATGCCGGTGATCAGGCCGTCGCCCAGCTCGCCGGCCAGGGCCTGGGCCAGCGGCCCGAAGCCGCCGACATGGAGGGGAATCGGATGTTCGATGTCGATGTGGTCGAGGTCGAGGCTCTGAAACTGGATCGGGTGGGTGATGCCGTTCGCCGTGTACTCGACGGTCTCGCCGGCCAGGAGGCCACGGATCACCCGGAGGTGCTCGGCGAAGTCGGCCACCCTCATCGGCCGCTGGCCCATCGCCCGCAGGGCGGTGTTACCGGTGCCGACCCCGAGGAACGTCCGCCCGGGGGCCAGGCGGTTGATGGTGGCGATGGCGTTGGCCGTGACCGGTGCCATGCGCAGGGCCGGGATGGCGACCCCGGGGCCGAGCCGGATCGACGAGGTGCGATCGGCGACGAGCGTCAGCACCGACCACAGGTTCGACCGGATCATCGGGGAGTCCCACACCCACACGAAGTCGTAGCCCACCCGCTCGGCCTCGACCGCCAGATCCACCTCGGTGACCTGGCTCACACTGATCCCGAACCTCACGAGCGCCTCCCCCGAGTCTGGTGCTCCACCGTAGAGCGGGCCGTAGGCGGACGAAAACAGGGCCGAAGACCCTGCTCGCAGCCCACCGTCCCGGCGCATCATCGGCTCACCACCCGAGACCGATACCACCGACGGAGCTGCCATGTTTCTCGAGACCATTCTCGCCGACGCCGTCCACGTCGAGCAGGACACCAGGAAGCCGGCCTCGGCCATCTCCGGTCGATGGCGCAACGAGCTCGGCTCCACCATGGAGCTGACGGTCGACGAGCACCACCAGGTGCACGGCACGTTCCACACCGAGGTCGGCCTGCTCGATCCGGCGCTGACGTTCCCCGTCGCCGGGTTCGCCGAGGGCGACGCCTTCTCGTTCTGCGTCGACTTCGGGCGCCGGGGATCGGTGGCGTCGTGGTCGGGCCATCACATCTCCGAAGCCGACGGGGAGCGGCTTGTCACCCTGTGGCATCTGGCCCAACCCGTGAGTGACCCTCACAGCGAGGCCGACGTCTGGGGAGCGCTCATGGCCGGCGCCGACCAGTTCCTCAGGGCTGAGGACTGAATCGACGCCCGGACCGGCGACCGCCAGATCGTCGTTGCCCATACGGCCTACGGCCAACGTCATTCGTGGAGGAAGCACGCCACCGAGTGGCCGGGCCGATGCTCCTTCAGCTCGGGAGCCGCGTCAACGCAGCGCGGCATCGCCGACGGGCAGCGCGTGCGAAATCGACACCCGCCGGGTGGCGCCACTGGACTCGGGACCTCGCCCGAGAGCACGATGCGATCTCGTCGCGTGGCGGCATCTGCCGTCGGTATCGACGAGAGGAGCGCTCGGGTATAGGGATGGGCCGGGGCCTGGAACAGGTCCGCCGTCGGGCCGGTTTCCACGATCCTCCCCAGATACATGACCGCGATTCGATCCGAGATGTGGCGGACGACGCCGAGGTTGTGGGCGATGAACAAGAACGCGAGCTCACGCTCCCGCTGCAGGTCGGTCAGCAGGTTGATGATCTGCGCCTGGATCGAGGGGTCCAGGGCGGAGACCGGTTCGTCGCACACCACGAGCCTCGGACCGACCACCAGGGCCCGAGCGATCCCAGCCCGTTGCAGCTGACCGCCGGAGAGCTCGTGCGGGTAACGGCGCGCTTGCGTGGAGGTGAGGCCGACTCGATCGAGCATCTCGATCGCCTGGCCCCGGGCGTGAGCCTTGTCGGCCAGGCGCTGGATGCGAAGCCCCTCGGCAACGCTGTCTGCGATCGTCTTCCGGGGGTCGAGGGCGCCGACCGGGTCCTGGAGGATGATCTGCATCTGTCGGCGGAGCTCCTTGAGCTCCGCTCGACCGGCCCCGAGGACGTCTCGCTGCTGGAAGGTGACCGTGCCGCGCTCGGCCGGCACGAGTCGGAGGATGCTCAACCCGAGTGTCGTCTTCCCTCCCCCGGACTCACCGACGACCCCGAGCGTCTCCCCGACGTCGATGGTGAGCGAGACGTCGTCGACCGCTCGCAGAACAGGCCGCCGTTGCAGCTGGCCCGCCCGCCGGATGCGGTACTGCGTCACCAGGTTGTCGACCTGGAGCAGAGGTGACGACTCACTCATGGAGCCAGCACCGCACGACGCGTCCCGGCTCAGGGACGAACGGATGGGGTTCGACCTCGGTGCAAACTGCGAGACCTCGC
>JAOTYQ010000164.1 GCA_029861725.1 Acidimicrobiia bacterium
TGCA
The DNA here is from genome assembly GCA_029861725.1 of Acidimicrobiia bacterium. Taxonomy (GTDB): domain Bacteria; phylum Actinomycetota; class Acidimicrobiia; order Acidimicrobiales; family SZUA-35; genus CADEDH01. Next base: position 5 of record JAOTYQ010000164.1, read on the forward strand.
GCTGATGAGGTACACGTGGTCGACGCGGAGATCGGCCGGAATCTGCTCGTAGCCCGGCGGGCGATGGGGACCCTTCCACTCGACCGACCACGGGGGGCGGCCCCGGAGCCCGTCGTTCGACCGGGCGAACACCACGCCGTTGTCCCACGCGGTTGCGAACTCGTCGTCGTGATCGCCGTCGGCGAGGGCTCCGGCCAAGCGATCGAAGTGCTCGGCCTCGACGTTGAGGATGTGGCCGGGCCGCACCTCGAGCGCCTGGGCCAGGTCGCGGTAGCCCAACAGCGCGAGCCCGGTGACGATCTCGGTGATCTCGGTCCGGATGGCCGGCATCGGTCAGCCGTCGCGGAACAACGGGGCGAACTGGAGCTGCGCGCCGATGAGGTCGGCCGGCAGGTCGTCACCGGTGTAGACGCTGTTGTTCGTGTACACGTCGATGCCAGTACCGGTCTCGCGGATCCAGGTGACGACGGCGTCGCCCCAACGCTCGTCGAGCAGCGCATCGCGGATCTCGGCGGCGCAGCCGTCGAGGATCGCGGCATCGGTGCGGGCCACCACTTCGAGGGCGAGAACCCGATGCAGGACGTCGATGTCGTCGGCGAGATACACCAAGGCGGGCTCGGTGTGAACGACGGCCGTGGCAACCGCGGCCATCAGGCGAGGCGCTCGGCCTGCTCGAAGGTCTCGATGTCGGCCTCGGTCCAGAATCCGGGGAGGGGTCGGGTGCTGCGTCCCGACCCGTACTCGGCCAACCGTGTGACGCCGCCTCCGTCGTCGAACATCTCGATGGCGTCGAACACCTGGGTGGGGCCCACCGCTCGGAGCGCCTTGTCGCCCTCGCTCCCCGCCTTGGGCAGGTTCGAGGTGAGCACGAGTACGCGGCTCGGATCGACGGGATCCTCCTGCGCCTTGAGCACATGAACCCGGCCGAGGAGCTTCCACATGGTGTCGGTGCGCATCAGACCCGGTCGGACGGTGGTGAAGGCACCCGAGACGTCGACGTAGTACTGGTGGCCCTCGGCCGAGGCCACGAGAAAGTTGAACTGGACGCCCAGCTTCGACAGCTTGGGCTGCTCCTTGACGATCTCGAAGCCGGCGGCGATCAGGACCTGTTCGGCGATGTCGGCGGCCTTCTTGCCCTCGATGGTGGCCCGGGCCTGGAAGTGCTCGATTCGTTCCTCGGTGGTGTCGGGGAGCGCCATCGGCAGCGGGTCCTCGCCATCGACCTGGATCGGTCGGACCTTGGGTCGGCGACGCTCGGCCTCGAGCCGCGTGCGGGCGATGTCGGCGTATGCGGGGTCGAGGTCGAAGCCGATACCACGGCGACCGGTGCGTTCGGCGGCGACCAGCGTGGTGCCCGAGCCGAGGAACGGGTCGAGCACGACATCGCCGCGGTAGGTGTAGAGGTCGATGAGCCGGCGCGGGAGCTCGAGCGGGAACGGTGCGGGGTGTTGGACCCGTCGAGCCGACTCGGGCGCGATCTTCCAGACATCGAGTGTGGCTTCCATGAAGTCGTCGGCACTCAGCGTGCTCTCGTGGGGATATCCCTTCTCCTCACGGCCCTTGGGGATGGCGCGGTCGAAGCGGCCCTTGCTGGCGATGATCACCCGTTCGGTGAGGTCGCGAAGCACGGGATTGGTGGCCTTGCGATACGAGCCCCATGCGACCGAGCCGGTGGCACCCTCGGCCTTCTGCCAGATGATCTCGCCCCGCAGGAGCATGCCCAGGTCGTCCTGGAGGATGGAGATGACGTCGGCCGACAGGCTGCGGTACGGCTTGCGACCGAGGTTGGCGACGTTGATCGCCATCTTGCCACCGGGTTCGAGGACGTCGAGGCACGCCGCGAACACGTCGTGGAGCATCTCGAGGTATTCGAGGTAGTTGGTGGGGACCGATGGGGCCGAGTCGAGGGTGTCGGCGTCGCCGGTGACCGCCAGCTCGTACTCCTTGCCGACGAAATAAGGAGGCGACGTGACCATGAGTGCGACGCTGTTGGCGGGCAGGACCTGCCCGATGGTGCGACTGTCGCCGACCTTGATCGGATCGGACAGCAACGCCTCGGGCACCGGGTTGACCACGTCGTCGGTGGTGATCGCGGGCGGGGTGAACCGGGCGTAGAAGTCGGACGCGTCGTGATTCTCGCGCCTCGACGCCCCGAACTCGCGGGTGGCCGTGCCCTTGCGGAGCCTGACGTCGGGCCGGGCCGGCGGGCGCCGGCGTGCCGTCTCCCGCGTGGATTCGTCGGTCATCGTTCACCTCCTGCACCGCACCCTAGTGACCCCCAGTGACAGTCCCGGGGAGCCGGCGGCTCACGCCACCGGCGGGAGCGCGGTGATGGGCTCGATCGTGTCGAGCATGGAGGATGCGACGTCGATCGTCTCCTTGAAGTCGAGGCCCGTCCACGCCGTGGCCTCGACGAGGAGACTGTCGGCGCCCCAGTCGACGACGCAGCCCATCCACTCGGTTCCGGCATCGAGGAATCCGGCGCCGGTGGCTTCGAGAAGGGCGCACACCGCGGGACGGCCGCCGACGTCGCGTTCGAACTGGCCGACAATGACGTCGTCGACGGGTTCCGTCACGATCCGCATGTTCTCGCGGTATGGCCCCGGGATCTCGAACACGGCCACGGCCACTGCCGGGATCTCGGTCTCGGGGATCAGCTCGATCGGGAGCGGATCGAACAGCCCGCAGCCCCACTCGGGGTCGTCGAGCTCGGCATACCAGTCTGCGGGATAGTCGAGGCGGTAGTTGCCGAGGTCGTTCTGGCACGTCTGCCCGGCCGGTTCCGACGGGACGGGAGTCGGCTCGGGCCCAACGGCCGCCGGCTCGTCGGGCACGATCTCCGGGGTCGGGTCGGTGGGGGTCTCGGGTTCGGGCGCGTCCTCGTCGACAGGCGCGGGGGCCGACTCGCCCCCGAAACCGGTGACCAGTGACTCGGGCTCGTCCTCGCCGGTCAGCATCGCCACGGCCGTCACGGCCGCGACGATCACCGCGGTGATCGAGACGACCAAGAGGAGCAGACGCAGCGGCCCGCCACCGGGAACCGGCGCACGGCCGGGCGCAGCAGACGGTGGCGTCGGCGGCGCATCCTCGGGACGGCCGTGAGGCGTCGAGAGCGGCGGAAGGTGTGGTGGACCGGTCGGGCCGCCGACCGGCCCCGGGGGTGGGCCGATCGGCGGGCCGTCGCTCACGACACCGCCTCGAGCTCGTGGGCTTCGACCCAGCAGCTCCAGCCGTTCTCGAAGCGCACGTGCGCCCAGGCACCGAGCCGGCCGACCACCTCGACCTCCAGGCCGGGGTCGATCCGATCGACCGCCCTGGTCTCCGACGAGGGCGAAGCGAACGCGAGCAGTCCCGACGACGGCACCCGATGCGTCGGCGACCAGGTCTCGGCTCGCCCGACGAGACCCACGGCGGCGACCCAACACTCCCACCCGTTCTCGCACCGCACGAGCGCCCAGCCCTGCGACTCGCGGAGGAGCTCGACGGGCAGCCCCGGTTCCAGTCGGGCCACAGGCTCTGCGCTTTCCGCTGTCCCGTCGAACGCATCCAACCCGTCGGGCGGCGCTTCGTGGGTGGGCGTCCAGCGCTGAGCCGCTCCCAGGACAGCCTCCTCCCGGTCGAGCCGGTCGAGTGCGAGCAGTGCGGTCTTCTCCTCGTCGTCCTCACGGCGGAGCTCGTCGGCAGCCTCCATCCCTGCGGACGCTCGATCGTTGCCCCCGTCGTGGGTCAGGACCGTCTCGAAGTGGGCCCGCGCCCCGGCGGCGTCGCCTGCCATCAACAACAGGCTGCCCAGATCGCACATCGCATCGGCGTCGTCGACCACGACACCACGAGCAATGGCAGCTCGCAGATACGAGTGCGCCCGGGCGGGCAGGCCGAGCTCGTGGGCGATCCCGGCTCGGTGACGGTAGATCGCACGGACGAGCGGGTCGGCGACGACGATGCGGTCGAGGTCGTGCAGCTCGTCGGCAACTTCGACAGCCGGGTCGTCGACATCGTCGCCCTCGGCGATGCCGAGACTGCCGGACAGCCTGATATCAGCTCGGGCGCGGTACCGGTGCGCAAGCGTCGTCCAGCCCAGCGCGTCGGCGGCATCGGCGGCGGCGGCCCAGGTGAAGCGATCGTCGGGGGCGAAGACGATGGCGTGCTCCGCGCTGACCAGCGCCTCGGCTGTCCGGCCCGCTCCGGCCATGCAGTCGGTTCGCAGCATCCACGCGCCGGCATCCTGCGGATCGGCTGCGAGCACCTTCTCGGCCAGGGTGATGGCCTGGTCCGGGTCACCGCGTTGCAGAGTCACCCGCCCGCGGCCGAGCAGGCCGGTCGCGTCGCCGGGCACCGAACGGAGGAGTGCAGCGAACGACGCCTCGGCCCCTTCGAGGTCGCCGGTCAGGAGCTGGGCCGTGCCGAGCTCGGCCTGCCAGTCGTGGACCGTCGGTGCGCTCTCGACGGCGTAGCGGAGATGGGGCACGGACTCGGCCGCCCGACCCTGTCGGAGCAGAGCTGCGCCGAGCCGGTACCTGGCAACCGGGTTCTCCCGGCGAGCGAGCGAGCTGATCAACAGCTCCAGCCCGCGCCCGGACGAGCGGGTGCCGCTCAACCACCAGCCGACCTCGGACTCGAGGTCGGCGACGTCGTCGATCGCGGCGAGACGACCGGCGAGCTCGTCGGCCTCCTTGCCGCCACCGGCGGCGATGGCTCCGGCCGCGTGGGAGCGCGCCGATTCGAGGTCGAGCGCCACGAGGGACGCCCACGCCAGGGCCAGCTCGGTCTCCGCCTTCACGCCGTCGAGGCGCTGCCACTCGCCGTAGGCCTCGACCGCGCGCTCGGCATCGGCCGTCTCGACGCAGTGGTCGCCGAGTCGCCGCCACGCCGCCGAGAGGTCACCGTGCCGCGCCGTGCACCGTTCGAGGACGTTCCTGGCCTCGTCGGGGCGATCGAGGTCGTCGAGCACCGCGGCCTCGATCAACATCGCGTCGGCATCGGCCGGGTCTACGGCCAGGACGGCTTCGCAGAGCGACAGCGCGGTCTCGTGGTCGCCGAGGGCGACCGCGGTGGCGATCATCGTGACCAGCGAGTCGAGGTCTTCGGTCGGCAGGAAGGTGTCGGTCATGGTCGCTACCTCAGCCTGATCCCGATGGTGGACACGGTGTGCGAGCCCGGGCCGCCGACGCCCACCACCTTGGCTTCCAGCGGGATGCGGGCACCGAAGGGCCGGGCGATGAAACGTCGTCCCAACCCGACGCGGGGGTGGTACTCGCCGCCGCTGAAGCCGAGACCCCGACTCACGTCGAACTTCTCGCCGAAGATCCTCGCCGTTCGTTGCTGCTCGAAGCTGCCGCTGAACCCGGCTGGGTCGCGGCTCACGCTGAGCCGCATACCGGGCTGTTCCCGACTGAACGAGAGGGTGGGCTCGAGCCGGAAGGTGTCGGTCCGCTTGCCGCTCATGCGGGTGAGCTCGCGAACCTGGGGGCCGTCGGTCAGCGTGTACAGCTGCTTTCTCGGGCCTCCCTCCTGTGCGAAGAGAACGTTCTTGGTCCGGCCGCTCCTCGACAGGAGCATGCGGGTGGTCCTGGTCCTCCCCTTGGCCTCGATGTAGGCGCCACCGCGCTCCATGACCGCCGAGAACGACCCGTCCTTGGCGCCGAGGAACCCTTCGTTGGTCTTGCGGTTGAAGCTGCCCTTCAGCGCGGAGCTCTCGAGATGGAGGGTGCCGGTGGTCTTGTCGAGACCGACGACGGTGTCGCCGACGCGGGCGCCGGCACTGCCCGTCGCGGGCACGTAGGCCGCAGCGGCGTCACCACCGCCGACGGTCAGCGGCCGTTCGAGCACGGCTGCTGCTGCGGCCTTGGCGCGGTCCTTCTGATACTGGATGAACTGGTTGATCTGCTTGCGACCGCGGCGTTTGAGCTTGTCGAGGTGCTGGCGACGCTTGCGCCAGTCCCGGCGGACACCCCGGGCCGTCTCCTTGACCTCGTCGACCTTCTCCCGGGCCTGTTCGACGCCTTCTTTGACCTCCTCGACCTTCTCCTCGAGCTTCTCGACGCCTTCCTTCACCGTTTCGAGCGCGTCGTCTGCCGTCGGCGGCGGCTTCTCGGTCCACGCCGGGCCCTTCTCCTTCGTCGCACCGGTGCCGGACGGCTCCGCGCCGCCACGCCGCCGTCCGCCTCGGGCCGGCCGCTTCGAGAGGACCGCACCACCGATGGCCACACCGGTAGTGGCGGCACCCGCCTTTCCCGTCTCCTCCTCGGTCGGCCCGGCCGGCTTCGCATCGAACAGCGAGCGGGTGGGGTCGTCCTCGGCGGGCGGCGGGTACTCGTCGGGCGCCAGACGCGACCACACGACCTTCGTCTGCACGCTGGCGGGATCGAGGGGCGACTCGGGGTCGTGGATGTCGTCGGTGCGTTCCGAGATCGCCTCGAGGGAGTCGAGGATCGGTCCGGTCACCCGCTCGCCGACGGTGAAGGTGTCGGAGTCGTAGGGCTGGCGGTCGTGGGGCTCCCCGCAGTACGCCTCGATGGTCTGGGACACGGTAGCGCCGGGCGGGACGACGATGACCTCGTTCCCGGCGGTGAGCATGGTCTGGACGCCGGCGTCGGCCGGGTAGAGCTTGGTGCCCACCGGCACTCGCACACGGAGCGTATCCCCGGTGGTGTTCTCGATGGTGACGTCGATCGACGGACCCGAGTAGGTGCCCGACGGCGTTCCCTTGATCGCGACGCCCACGCCCGAGAGGCTCGGCGCCACCTCGACGTCGTCGTCCATCCTCATCCCGGCGATGTCGCCCAGGTCGACCTGCGTGTCGGCGGCCTCCGCCCGGGGCGCCATCACCGCTCCCAGAACGACGACGATCAGCACGGCAGCGGCCGCCGAGCCCGCGGCGCGGACACCGCCGAGCCGGTCGGCACGGGCCGAGACCAGGGCGAGCTGCTCGCCGACGGTCAGGCCGGTCGCAGCGAAGAGAACGGTGAGCATGGCCTCGGTCGAGCCCGGCGCGAGCAGTGCGACGAACTGGGTCGCGGCGAACGAGGCTCCCCATGCGAGGAACGACCACGGGTTCCGGCTGGCGGTCACGACTCCGTCGTGGACCTCGGCCCGGGCCCTGCCGCCCAGGGCCAGTCCCAGCACGAGCGCGCCGATGAACGGCAACCACGACCGCAACGGGCTCGGGTCGAGGCCGATGAGGCCGACGTACAGCACCAGCGAGACCAGGCTGACCACCACCGGGGTCCACAGGCTGCGGGCCGAGAGCCGTTGCTCCCGCCGCCACGTCAGCACCATGTAGCCCACCGAGAGGAGGGTCAGGGGAATCGACAACCAACCGATGATCTCGAACACGGTGTCCACGGCGAGGCCTCCGTGGCGTGCGTCGGACAGCCCGGGTCGGGCGGTCGTGCTTGTCGTGATCGTACAGAGCCATGGCGGGCGAGCCCAGGGCCGAAGGTCATCTCGGCGGCTGAGGCACTGTCACACCAACGTGTCATCGTGAGCCCACGGGCTCGCGGCCTCCCCGTGGCCGCCACCAGATGGCCACACGGGAGATCCCCATGCCCACGCACCGTTCGTCGGTCGACCTCGCCACGGTGGTCGACGACGTCCTCATGTCCCCGACTGTCCCGGCCACTGCGATCGTCGGGCTCGAGGCCGGTCATCCGTCCACCTTCGCCGTCGCCGCGCTCCCGGGTCACCCACTCGACACCCTGGTCGGCTTCCGGGCACCGCCGAGCTGGTGGGGCCTCGTCGTGGTCGGGGCCTTCGCTCCCACCGGCAGCGTGGCCGAGGCATCCGGTCGCATCGCGCACGGCATCGACCGCAGCGGCGTCACCGTCACCCGATTCCTGCCCGCCGGAGCGGTGACGGCCCGCCCCCGCTTCGGCACGACCGATCTCGTCGACGACGCGTGCCGGCGCGCCCTCGGCCTGCCGACCCGACCGCCGCAGCTCCCGGTAGGGCTCGCCATCGAGATCGCCGAGCTCGACCGCCTCGTCGCGCTCGCCATCGACGGACGCCTCGGCCGTGCCGACCTCCGGCTGCCGGTCCTGCACGAGCCGACATGGTCCGAGCTCCGCAACCTCGCCGCCGATCGAATCGGCGACGCCGAGATCCGCCGCTGGCTCGCCTGGGCCGACGAGGGAGTCATGAGCCGGTTCGTCCACCAGCGGCTGCCCGAGCCGACCGACCTGGTCACGACGCTCGCCGATCTAGTCGACGCCGGGCTGCTCGACGCCGCCCTGGCCTCGTGCCCCCGACTTCGATCCCACCTCGCCGGCACCGATAGCTTGTCGGCGTGATCGATCCCCTTGCGCCCAATGCCCACCGGTTCGCGCCACTCCCCCAGTCGAAGCTCGACACGTGGAGCAGGTTCGGGAACTGGGACGACGTCTACTTCCCGAGCCTCGTCGGCCTCGAGGTCGAGGAGCTTCGCACCGACTATGCCCGCCTCCGGCTGCCGTTCCGGCCCGAGATCACCCAACCGGCCGGGGTCGTGCACGGCGGCGCCATCGCGACGCTGGTCGACGCCGTCGTCGTACCGGCGGTGGGCACCGGCTACGACGGCCCCATGTCGTACGTCACCGTCAACATGCACATCGACTACCTCGGAGCGGTCGCCGGGGTCGACGCCGTTGCCGAGGGTTGGATCGAACGGCGGGGCCGCTCGCTCGTATTCTGCCGGGCCGAGGTTCGTACCCGACCCAAAGGCGCCGTCGCCGCGACCGCGGCGCTCACGTTCATGGTCCGGCCGACCGTCGCGGCCGACTGAGTCGCCCGGCCCCATCCGGGGTCGCGACGCGCCGACGGGTCGGGCCCGATCCGACCCGCGCCGGAATGTGTGATCGTCGCCGGCACCTGGCATCCTTGGGGGTCCTACAACGGCGGCCGGACACCCCAGCCGAGGAGCTCCATGACCTTCAAGCCCGGCGATCGCGTCGTCTATCCGCACCATGGTGCGGCCGTGGTCGAGCGCAAGGAGACCAAAGAAGCCTTCGGCGAGAGGAAGGAATACCTCGTGTTGCGAATGGCCCACGGCGAGATGATGCTCTCGGTGCCGGTCGACAAGGCCGAAGAGGTCGGCATGCGCTGGCCCATCAGTGTCGAAGACGTCGAGGACCTCTTCGAGGTGCTCAAGAAGCGCGACGTCCGCGAGCCCGCGAACTGGAGTCGCCGGTTCAAGAACCACCAGGAGAAGCTGAAGTCGGGCGACGTCTATCAAGTGGCCGAGGTCGTCCGGAACCTGGCCCTGCGCGACCGCGACAAGGGCCTCTCGGCGGGCGAGAAGTCGCTGTTCACCAAGGCGAAGAGCGTGCTCGTGAGCGAGCTCAGCTTCGCGCTCGACGTCAGCGAGGACGACGCGCTCGTGAAGGTCGAAGGCGCGCTGGTCGACTGACCCGACCGGAGGTCGGCTACGGTCGACCGCCACGGGCTGTGGCGCAGCTTGGTAGCGCACCTGCTTTGGGAGCAGGGGGTCGCCGGTTCAAATCCGGCCAGCCCGACCGAGAAACCGCAGGTCACAGGCCTGAGGTTTCGCCGTTCTTCGCCTGGACAATCTCGTGTGCGCGTGTTGCCCGGGACCGGGCGCCCGTTCGCCCTGTTCGCCTTCCCGGGCCCGGTCAAGGTCGAGGGCGAGAAGGCGAAGACCGGCAGGGTGACACGACGGGCTTCGGCGGCGGCCCGATCACCCTCGACCCCGATGGAGCAAGTCCAGAGGTCGCCTACCCCGTGAACTGGGGAGCGATTGCCGGCGGCGGCGTTGGCGTGGGCGGCACCGTTGTGGTGCGGGTGTAGCGTGCTGCCGCCGAGCGTCTCGGAGTACTCGGCGTCAGCGACCACCCCGGACACGAGCTCGGTCGCCGGGTCGGTGACGCTCGCACCGGCGGTGACGGTGTGTTGGAAGCGCACCGTCACCTGGAACGGCTCCTGGGTGCCGTTGATCACTTGGATGTTGCCGGCGGCTGTCTCGAAGCCGTCGGCCACACCGGCAGGAGTCGCCGGCCGCTGGGTCGGAGCGGTCCGCGCGTAGCCTTCGTGCGTGTGAGGGTGGTGTATCTGATCCAGAGCGACCAGGCGACGGCCTCGTACTCGATTCCTGAGCGCTCGGCGTCGTTCCTCCTTCATTGGAGCGACGAGGTCGTCGCCGGGTCCAATGCCCTCCACCGTCCCCGGACCAGCTGGGCAGAGGGACGCAACGAGCTGTATCGGATCGCCAGCAGGATCGGGTTCGACTACTACGTCTTCCTCGACGACGACCTCGAGATGTCGTTCGAACTGGACGCATTCGAGTCTCTCCTCGACGCCCACGCGCCACGTCGGGCGGTTCCTTGGCTCAATCACCACTGGAACACCGTCGTTCTCGGCGAGGTCGACCGGGTGAAGTACGTCGACCACTGCTTCGTCGCGGTTCGAGCGGACTGTGCAGAGCGCCTCCTCCCGTACACCACCGAGTTCGATGAATCGAACTGGTGGCTCACGGCCGAGGAGATGTGTGAGCGGTTCTGGGCGCAGTGGCCCCTAGGCACACTCCGGTTCAACGACCTCGAAGTGAAGAACCTCCAGCACCGGAACTACCCCAAGGCCAACTACCTGGGCTTGCCCGAGAACACCGCGGTGGCTCTCGGGTCCGGGGCCCAGGCGTGAACGAAAGCCGTCGGCCGCTGAGCCTGACGGCTCGACAGCGCCCAGATCAGTCGCGGGCGTCGGCGGAGCTGCGCCAGATGTCGGGGTTTGTGCCCCCGCCGCCGTGGGCCGAGTCGAGCTCGGCGACCTCCGCTCGCAG
>JAOTYQ010000748.1 GCA_029861725.1 Acidimicrobiia bacterium
CGACGAAATCGGCAGCCAGCTCAGTGTCGCGAGCTCCGGGCCGATGATCTGGACCAGCTACCGCGACATCGAGGGGAATCTGATCATTGAGTTGCCCAACAGCAAGCCTTCGGCGGAGGTCGCCAGTCTCGAGCTGGAAGACAAGCTCGTTGCCTCGGCGCATGTACAAGTCGAAGAAAGCGGCGACCGACCGCTGACTCGGCTCGTCGTACGGACGCGAAACCAGGCCGAGCACTCGGTGACCGCGGATGGTACCCGACTGTTGGTGGATCTGATGCCCGTGGCGGGGGCTCGAGGGGCGACGACCGACAATGTCGTCGCCGACTATCCGGTGGATGTTTCGACCAACCTGGGACAGGGTGGCGTCGACTACGAGCCGGTAAGCAGCATCGCCGACTCGTTCCATGCCCCGGTCGAAAACCTGGCCATGTTGGAAGTGGACTCGCCGAGTGCATCGGCGCTTGCCTCGGCCACCCCCGGTCCGCAAATGGGCCCGTCTCCCTCCGGGGTCCCCGCGACCCAGTTGAAGGGTATCGAAGTGGCGACGAGTTCGGGAGCAACCACTGTTTGGATTCAGGGCGACGGCGCCTTCTACTACTCGACCTTTGGGCTCGACGATCCGCATCGATTTGTCGTGGACCTGATCGGTGTGGTCAACACGTCTCCGGTGTCGACGGTCGCGGTCGCAACCGCGCTAGTGGATGGTGTGAGAGTGGCCCAGTTCAAGCCGCAGCCTGAACTGGTTGCTCGGGTGGTCATAGATCTACTCGAGGAAACGGTCCCAGCAATCGAGGCCTCCGACGATGGATTGAAACTGATCTTCGATCAGAGTGCACCGAGCGCCCCTGCAGCAGAAGCCGATCCCCCCGCCGAGTCTCAGATTGCCGAGGTGGAGCCTGAGCCGGAATGGGTCGAGGCTGACTTGCCGGAAAAACCAGAAATGGCCGAGACCATGCCGGCGGACATGCAAGAGGAGACCGAGAGCGAGTGGGAGAACACCGAAGAGGCGGTAGAGATCGATGAGCTCTCCGTGGTCGAGATCGTTCAGCCCACGCTCGAGGATGTCGAGCCCGCGGTCGTCGAGCCCGCGGTCGTCGAGCCCGCCATGGCCGAAGCCGCCGAGGAGGCCCTTGAGGAGGTTTTTGCGCCCACGATGGAGATGGAGGCCGAGACGGTGGCTCCGGCTCCCTACGAGGCACCGGAGCCGGAGACCGAGGTCGAGGCCTACGAGGCCTACGAGCCCTATGAGCCCTATGAGCCGGAACCGGTAGCCGAGATTGCCCAGTTACCACCGCCGGAGTCGCTCGAGCCGGCAGCCGACGTGTCGCTTTTTGACGTGGCTCAGATCGATTTGGACACCGAGCCGGCCGGCGCCCCCGAAGGCCTCGAAGCCAGCTACGAGTCCCGGGACCTCACCGATACGGTCACTTCGGGATACGAAGGCGAGCCGCTGACGATGACTCTCCGCGAAGCGGATATCAAGGACGTGCTCAGGTCGTTCGCACAGATCAGTGGCCTCAACGTCGTGGTGCAGCCGGGCGTCGAGGGTTCGGTCACCGTCGAATTGACCGATGTTCCCTGGGATCAAGCGCTAGACATCATCCTCAAGACCAACGGGTTGAACTATCAGCTCGAGGGCAACATCATGCGAATAGCGCCGGTCGAGGTGCTTCGCGCGGAAGCCGAGGAAGAGCAACGACTCGAAGCGGCGAAGGCTCTTTCGATCCCTTTGAAGACAGTTATGCAGCGGGTGAGCTACGCGTCGGCCAACGATATTGCCTCGGTGCTGGAGCAAGGCGCCGGGAGCAGCCTGATGACCGCGCGCGGTTCGGTGGTCGTCGACACACGAACCAACACCCTGATCATCAAGGAGCTGCCCTCGAACCTCAACACGGTTCTGGCGGTCATCGAGAGCCTCGATATTCCGGAGCCGCAGGTAATGATCGAAGCGCGGATCATCGAGACGACCAAGCGTTTCAGCCGATCGTTGGGCATAGCCTGGGGCTTCACGGGTGTTGCCGACGCGGCGCACGGCAACACGACCGGCTTGGTCTTCCCGAACAACATCGACGCCGCGGGCAGCGTCAACCTGCTGACCGGAGGTAGCAACGGCTTCCTAGACATCTCACTTGGCAACGTTCTCAACACGTTCAATCTCGATGTCGTCCTGCAAGCGGCGGAAAACGAAGGCCTGATCAACGTTCTCTCGGCGCCTAAGATTGCTACTTTGAACAACCACCCGGCCTCGATTCAGAGCGGTCTGCAGATTCCCATCCAAACGATCGCCAATAACACTGTCAGCGTGCAATTCGTGAACGCCACGTTGCGTCTCGAGGTCACGCCCCACGTGACCGCCGAGGGTACTGTGCTCATGGATATTGACATTCAGAAGCGTGAGCCACAGCTGGCGTTTGCGGTCGCCGGTGCCACCAATGCTCCGATTGCCACACGCGATGCGAGCACCCGGGTGATCGTCCGCGACGGCGGAACAGCGGTTATCGGCGGAATCTACGAGGTGTCGAGCGATCAAGGCGAGGATCGAGTTCCGGGGCTCGCCAACGTGCCGCTCATCAAGCATCTATTCAAGAACAAACGGCGGACGGACGAGAACGAGGAGCTCTTGATCTTCATCACGCCACGGATCGTGAGGCTCTGAGGCTCTAAGGAGAGAGGTCTGGACCAAATGAAGACAACCATGAGACTTTTTCTGGCAGCTGCGATAACGCTTTCCCTGATCGGCTGCGAGACCCGGACGGACCGTGTGGACTCGGGTGGCGTCATCCTGTCGATCAGCGATTTCGATGGCTTGCCGATCGGTGTCTCGGTGAACGCCGCCGCCGCGACTGGCTTT
>JAOTYQ010000749.1 GCA_029861725.1 Acidimicrobiia bacterium
GTAGACGCGGGCGATCACCTGGAGACGGGTCTCGCCACCAGTCACGCCGTCGGCACCCGTGCCGGTCAGGCCGTGGTCGTCGGCTGGCTCGTCGTCGCTGTCAGCGGGGTTGGCAAGCTCCTTGTCGACCTCGGCCTCGTGGCTCCGGCCGAACGGTGACGGCATCCAGTCGATCGCCGACAGCCAATCGAAGAACCGGAACCGTTGGCGGTTGCGGAGGTAGTCGGCAACGTCGCCCCAAGACTCGTTCGTGACCCGGATCCAGAGGTCTCGGCCTGGTTCGAGGTGGCTGCTCAGCAGAGTATCGCCGAGCTCCTCGGTGAGAGCCTCGAGCAGCGCGCGACGGCCCTCGTCGAAGACCTCTGCCTCTGCCTCGGCCTCGTCGACCTGTTCGGTTTCGACATCGGCGTCGGTGGCCTCGGCGTCAGCTGATGGCAAGGGGATCACCCTTCCACTTCTCTTGCATGTCCTCGTTCTGGATCAGCTCCTGGAGGAGCACGATGCCCTCGAGGAGCGCTTCGGGGCGAGGCGGGCAACCGGGAACGTACACATCGACGGGGATGATCTGGTCGACGCCCTTGGTCACGGAGTAGCTGTCCCAGTAGGGGCCGCCGCAGTTCGCGCACGAACCCATCGAGATGACGTACTTCGGCTCCGGCATCTGCTCGTAGAGGCGACGGACGGCCGGAGCCATCTTGTCGGTCACCGTCCCCGACACCACCACGAGATCGGCCTGGCGAGGACTCGCCGGCAACGGGATCACGCCGAGTCGCATGACGTCGTACCGAGGCGAGCCGAAGGCGGCGCCCATCTCGATCGCACAGCACGCCAAGCCCCACTGGTAGACCCACAGCGAGTACTTGCGGCTCATGTTGAGCAGCGACGTCAAGCTCTTCGGCAGCTTGCCCGATTCGACCAATCCCATCCGGTGTTCCCCTCGATTCGTTCCTCAACCCGTCGCCGGCGCTTGCGTCACGCCCAACGAAGCACGCCCTTGCGCCAGGCGTAGGCCAGGCCAAGAGCGAGGATGAAAATGAAGATCACCATCTCCACCAGCCCGAAGTAGCTGTATTCCTCGAGCCGGGTGGCCCAGGGAAAGATGAAAACCGCCTCCACATCGAACATGACGAAGAGCAGAGCAAAGATGTAGTAGCGGATCTGGCTCTGTGACCAACCGCCGCCGACCGGATCGACGCCGCTCTCGTAGTTCTCGAGCTTGCCCTTCGACGGGCGATTCGGTCGGAGAAGGGAGGCGATGCCGATGAACCCGCCAACAACACCGACGGCCAAAAGCGAGAAAAGGACGACGAGCAGGTACTCGCGAAGGAAGTCCGACACGACTGGCGATCCTACCGGCCGGCACGGCGTCGATCCAAGATCAGGCCATGTGACTTTCTGATGGAGATTCCACCGGCCGCAGAACGCCTCCAGCGTGGACCTCTCGACTCTGGCGTCGCCGTCGTGCGCCCGCCCCAACCGTCGCCGGATGAGCTGGACGACGACGCCCTGAACAGGGCAAACGTCGGACCCCTACCCAGTATCGGAGGGGCTTCGCTCACCACCGATCGGCTCTCGGTGGCCACGGGCCGGTCACTCTGCGATCTTCAGTCCGAACAGCTCTTCGAATCGGGCGGCGTAGGCGGCGTCGTCCTCGATGGCCCCGAGGGCGATCCAGTCGGCGTCGGACACCTTGGCCCGGTTCTCGCTCAGCTCCTTGCCACCCCAGCCGCAGGTATAGCGGAACTTCGGCGGATCGTCGGTGGCGGCGGCGTGGATGACGTCGGCCACCTCGCCGGGGTGACCGGGGGCCTTGAGCCCGGCGGCGTAGAACCCGAACAGGCGGCGATAGTGGGCGTCGTAGGCGCCGGTCGTGTTCGGGGCATCGGTGTTCTTGGCCAGGATCGCCGTCTTGACGATCCCAGGCTCGATGAGAGCGACGCGGATCCCCTGCGGTACCACCTCCTGGGCCAGCCCTTCGGTCAGCCCTTCGAGCGCCCACTTCGATGCCACGTACGAAGACTGGCCGATCGCGGCGATCCGACCGGCGATCGAGGAGATGTTGATGATGCAACCCGAGCCGCGCTCCCGCATCTGCGGCAGCACCGCTTGCACACACCGAATCGTGCCGTACAGGTTCACGTCCATCACCTCCTCGTAGAGCTCGATCGGGGTCTCTTCGGCCACGCCGTTGCCGCCGATCCCGGCGTTGTTGACCATCACGTCGATGCCGCCAGAGGCCTCGGTCACCTCGGCCACCGCACGGTTGACCGACTCGGTATCGGTCACGTCGCACACGACCTTGTTCACCGTCGCCCCCTTCTCCTCGGCCATGGCGTCCAGCTTGGCCGCCTTGTCGAGGCTGCGCATCGAGCCGTAGACCTGCCAACCCTTGGCGGCGAGATCAACGGCGGCGGCACGGCCTATTCCGGAGTTGGCTCCAGTGATGAGTGCAACGGTCATGGCCCGGACCCTACCGTCCGCAGCGGGCCACGGTCAGCTCCCGCCCGCGGCGACCATTGGGCCTGGCGGTACCGGGCACGGCTTTCGAACCAGGAGCGGGCATGCTGGAAGCGTGCTACTCCAGCCCGCCACCACGAGCGGTGCCTCCGAGCCGACTGCTCGGCTCGGTGGCGCGCCGCTGACGATCGGCCCACTGACGGTCGAGCTTCCGGTCGTGCTGGCCCCGATGGCTGGCGTCACCAACGCCCCGTTTCGCCGCCTGTGCCGGCGGTTCGGAGCCGGCCTCTATGTCAGCGAGATGATCTCGGCCCGGGCCTTGTGCGAGGGCAGCGACAAGACCGAGCTGTTGGCGAGCTTCGCACCCGATGAGTCACCCCGAAGCTTGCAGCT
>JAOTYQ010000750.1 GCA_029861725.1 Acidimicrobiia bacterium
GGTCGCCACGTCGAGGCCCTGACTACGATCCCCGGGGTGGTGCCCCGCCTCATCGATCTCGACCCGGGCTGCCGGTTCGCCGGTCGCTGCCAGGCCCGGATCGAAGCGGGATTGGAGGTGTGCACCGAGACCGAACCTGAACTGATCGAGCTCGATCCGGGCCATCGGGCCCGCTGTTGGCTGCACGCCGATCGACCAGCCACGACCGCCGGGCTGGCCGCTTCGACCGAGCCCGCAGCTGGGGCGATCGATGACTGAGCCGCTCGTCTCGGTTCGGGGCTTGGTCAAGGAGTTCCCGGTCAAGGGGGGAATCCTGCAACGGACCCTCGCGACCGTCCGAGCCGTCGCCGGGGTCGACATCGACATCGCTCGAGGCGAGACGCTCGGGCTGGTCGGTGAGAGCGGCTGTGGGAAATCGACCCTGGGTCGCATGCTCGTGCGACTCCTCGACCCGACCGAGGGCACGGTCACGTTCGACGGCAACGATCTCGCCAACGCCGAGGGGGCGGAGCTGAAACGGCTGCGACGAGACATCCAGATGATCTTCCAAGATCCGTTCTCGTCGCTCGACCCTCGGGCCCCGGTTGGCGACAGCATCGCCGAAGGCCTGCGGATCCACAACATCGGCGACAGCGCCGAGCGCCGCCGCCGGGTGTCGGACATGCTCGGCCTCGTCGGGCTTCGGCCGGAGCAAGCCCGACGGTTCCCGCACGAGTTCTCCGGTGGCCAGCGGCAACGCATCGGCATCGCCCGGGCTCTGATCCTGCGACCTCGCTTCGTCGTCGCCGACGAGCCGGTGTCGGCCCTGGATGTCTCGGTCCAGGCCCAGGTGCTCAACTTGCTGCGGGAGCTACAGAGCGAGCTCGACCTGACCGTGCTGTTCATCGCCCACAACCTGGCGGTGGTGGAGCACGTCAGCGACCGGGTGGCCGTCATGTACCTCGGCAAGATCGTGGAGGTGAGCGACCAGGCCAGCCTGTACCGCTACCCCACTCACCCCTACACCGAGGCGCTGCTCTCGGCCATTCCCATCCCCGACCCGGCGCTGCGTCGCGAACGGATCGTGCTGGAGGGCGACGTACCGAGCCCGCTCGACCCGCCGTCGGGGTGCACCTTCCACACTCGCTGCCCGATCGCCGACGACGAGATCTGTCCGGTCGCGGTGCCGGCACTCCTGCCCCGCAGCGACGACACCGATCACCTTGCCGCTTGTCACCTGCGAACGGGGCAGCACGCTTCGTCGAGCTCCCACTGAGGTTCGCCGATTATCGAGGTGGGCCGGTCTGATCGGCCACTACCAGGAGGCGGTCGTCGCTCCGTAGCGCCGATCTCGGGCCTCGTCGCGGAGCAATGCCAGCTCGGCGGCGAGCGCGTCCCTCCCCCCTCGCGCTTCGGGGTCGGTGGGATAGTACGCAAGTTCGGATGCCGGGTCACCGGCGACCCGGGTGCCGATCAGCACCCGAGGCTTGGCGTAGTCGTAGGGGCGGGCTCGATGCAGGAGTGCCCGGTTGTCCCACAGGAGCGTGTCCCCGACCTGCCACCGGTGGGTGTACACCCGCGACTGATCCGAGACTACGAAGTCGAGGAGCGATCGCAGCAGCTCGCGGCTCTCGCTCCGTTCCAGTCCGGGGATGCCGAAGGCGTGGCGGCCGATGAAGAGGTTCTTGACCCCGGTCTCGGGATGGACCTTGACCAGTGGCCTCAGGTAGGCCTCGCCGTGGTAGACGCTGGCCAGCATGCCGTCGTGGTCGGTGGTCGGGAAGTCACCGACGTCGTTGGCCTGGGAGTACTGGGTCGAGTGGTAGGCGCTGAGTCCTTCGATGCGGTCCTTGGTCGCGGCATCCAGCGCTGCATAGCCGGCCCGCAGGTCGGCGAGCTCGGTCTCCCCGCCCTGGTCGGGGACGACGACAGCCGAGAGCATGGCGCACTTGCTGCTTATTGGCTTATAGGTGGAGTCGGTGTGCCACGTCTCGTTACCGACGTTGGTGCGCATCATCTGGCTGTCGAGATCGAGCACGTCGCCGAACGATCCGTCGTCGAGCCGCTTCTGGTTGGCCATCGGCGCCCCGCCGAACTCGAGCTGGCCGAAGCGCTCCCCGAACCGGGCGCTCTCCTTCTCCGTGAGGAACTGGCCCGGGAACGCCAGGAACCCGAACTCGAGGAGCACGTCGTGAATCGAGGCGAACTCGGCATCGCTCAGACCGGGCACCTCGACCTCGGTCACGACCGCGCCGAACACCTTGCCGTCAACCGGCGTGATCGTCATCGCGCTCATTGCGCCCCCGTTCTCCCGCTCGCCTGCCTGCTCGTCTTCGTGCTGAACGTGGCCATCGTAGTGCCAGGGCGATCGTGGCTCGAAAAGCGCACGCTAGGGTCACGCTCATGACGGTCGACTACCGACGGTTCGATGTACCGGTCGCCGACGGGGCGCTCTCGGCAGGCCGCTGGGGTCAGGGCGAGCGGGTCGTCCTCGCCTCGCACGGGATCACCGCCAACCACCTCTCGTGGCAGAGGGTCGGTCAGCTGGTGGTCGAGCGAAGCGATGGAGCGGTCTCCCTGGTGGCGGTCGACCATCGGGGACGGGCTGGCAGCGCAGCGGTGCCCGGCCCGTTCGGTCTCGCCTCCCACGCCGATGACCTGGTGACCGTGCTCGACCACCTCGGCTGCACGTCCGCCCCGCTGGTCGGGCACTCGATGGGGGCCTTTGTCGTCGCGGTGGCCGTTGAGCGTCACCCCGACCGCGTCGAGCACCTGATCCTCGTCGACGGCGGCCTGCCGTTGCCCGTCGAGCTGTCGCCCTTCGTCGACGTCGAGGCCGCCGTGCAATCGGTGATCGGACCGGCG
>JAOTYQ010000751.1 GCA_029861725.1 Acidimicrobiia bacterium
GCGGCGGTGACGAAACGCTCGTCGTCGGCCCAGGAGGGGGAGCCCATCGCTCGTTTGAGGCCAGCCCAGGAGCTGTCCTGGTCGACCGAGAGCACCACCCACCGATCGGTGCCCGTGCAGGGGTATGCCCCCTGGGGGGCATCGGTCAGGTGCCGGTTGCCCGGTGGCGGCAACGTCTCGCCCCGTCGTCCGGCGTCGATCAGGTACTCGCCCACCAGGTTCAGCATGTTCTCGCCCTGGGCCAGCTCCACCAGTTCGCCGGTGCCGCTGGCCCGGCGGCGGCGGAGGGCGGCCAGCACGGCGAACGCTCCGGCCGCTCCGCTGGCGGTGTCCATGTAGTAGACCGGTCCGGTCAGCGTCTGGTCGCCGTCGGTGTAGCCCCGAAGCGATGTCAGTCCGCACAGGGCTTCGAAGTTGGCCCCGAACCCCACATACGAGGAGCGGGGTCCGGTCAGGCCCAGGGCCGGCATGCGGAGCACGATCAGCTGGTCGTTGCGCTCGTGGAGCTGGTCCCAGCTCAAGCCCAGCTTGTCCATCACCCCGACGGCGTTGTTCTCGACCAGCACGTCGGATTTCTCGACCAGCTGAAGGAAGGCTTCCCGCCCTTCCGGTCGGACGAGGTTCACGGTCGCTGATCGTTTGTTGCGGGCGTGGATGTTGAAGAAGGCATTGCGGTTCCACGGCCGCTCGCCCGGATCATCATCGGGATAGGCACAGAGCCAGCCCAGGGCGTCGAGCTGGTCGCGGGGCGGTCGAGGCAGGGCTCCTCGGGTTCCGTTGTAGAGGCGGGCGTCTTCGATCCGGATGACGTCGGCACCGAGATCACCGAGCAGCATCGTGGTGTAGGGGCCGGCCCAGACCATGGTCAGGTCCAGCAGCCGCACATCCTCGAGCGGCAGCCGGTGGGAAGTGGCGGGGGCCGGCACTGGCCGCGGTGGGGGCGCCAGGCTGGCCAGGTCGGCTCGGATCTCCTCGTCGTGCTGACCCAACAACGGGGCGGGGCGCGAGACGCCCTGGACGCCAGCGAAGCGGATGGGTTGCCCCGGCTGGACCAGGGTCCCGGCCACCGGGTGGTCGAGGGTGACGAAGACGTCGCGCTGGCGGAACTGGTCGTCGGCGAGAACCTCGGGCGCGGTTCGGACGGCGGTCACCGGCCAGTGGTGGGGTTGGGCCTCGGCCATGGCCTCGGCCGTCGTGCGCTCGGCCAACCAGGCATACAGCGCTCCTTCGACCAGCTCCGGCACCTCGGGGTTGGTGACCCAGGCCGGGTCGTCGAAGAGCTCGGCCAGCACCGGATCGTCCAGTGCGGCGACGAGCCGGTCGGCATAGGGGGGCGGGGTGGCGATCTGTAGCCAGCCATCGGCGGCCGGGTAGATCCCGGTGGGCAGCAGACCCTGGGCTCCGGCCTGGTTCCGCCCGACCGTGCGCCCGTTGTAGAGATACTGCTGGAGGAACACCATGCGGCGATCGATCGAGCCGGCCTGGGTCTCGAAGTTGGCCACGTCGACGTGGATCCCCGTCCCGCTCTGCTCGGCCACCGTCAGCGCGGCCAGGGTCGCCACTGCGGCCACGGTGCCGCACTGGTAGCTGACGAGGTGACCGGCCAGCTTGAGCGGTTCCCGCTCGGCCACCCCGGTGGCATGCATCGGCCCCCCCATGGCGTAGTGCACGATCTCAGACCCCCGGTAGCCGGCTTCGGCGTACGGTCCGTCCTGGCCGAAGTCGGTGATGCTGGTCACGACCAAGGCCGGGTTGGCCGCCCGTAGCGCCTCGGCATCGAGTCCGTCGGGGGCCTGGCCGGGCCCGAACGAGTCGAGCACGACATCGGCTCGGGTCGCCAGCTCGGCCACGAGCGCTCGACCGTCGGCCTGCATGAGGTCGGCAACGACGGATCGCTTGTTGGCGTTCAGGTGGAGGTGGAGCGCACTCTGCTCGGCCACCACCTCGCCGGGATCGTCACCGGGGAACGGGCCCCAGCGGCGCACAACGTCGCCCTCGGCGGGTTCCACCTTGATCACGCCGGCCCCGGAGAGGGCGAGGAGGCGCCCAGCGTACGCTCCCGCCACCCCATCGGTCAGTTCCACAACCCGGACACCGTCGAGCGGAGCCGGCTGTGTGGTCGCCTCGCTCATGGTGGCGACACTACCGGTCGGACTGGTCTCGGCGCCTCGTGGCCGAAGGCCGGGATCGGTCGTCATCGCTCGTGCGCCCGACGGTCCCGGCTGACAGAATGACGCCCAGCTCGGGCGATGACGTCGAGGAGGTAGTGGCATGCAGACCTGGCGGACCGGTGAGGCGACCATCACCAAGGTGCTGGAGATGGAGAGCGTCTGGCCGGGGTTCGCCGTCATCCCCCAGGCCACGCCCGACGCGGTGTTGGAGCACGACTGGTTGCTCGGCCCCTTTGCCGATCCCGAGTCGGGCCGGGTCCGGCTCTCGTTCCACGCGTTCGGCATCGAGGTCGGCGACGAGAAGATCGTGGTCGACACCTGCGCCGGTAACGACAAGGTGCGCCCCAACTTCGAAGCTCTCGCTGGTCTCCAGACCGACTTCCTTGACCGGATGACCGAGGCCGGGTTCGGACCCGACGACGTCACCGCCGTGATCTGCACCCACCTGCACGTCGATCACGTTGGCTGGAACACGCGTCTCATCGGCGACGATTGGAAGCCGACCTTCCCCAAGGCCCGCTACCTGTTCGGCGAACAGGAGTGGGACCACTGGCGAAACGAGCCCCAGGTGTACGGCGACGTGGTGGGGGACAGCATCCAGCCGTGTATCGACGCGGGGCTGGCGGAGCTGGTGGCGAGCGACCTCCGTCTCAACGACCTCGTCTGGTTGGA
>JAOTYQ010000752.1 GCA_029861725.1 Acidimicrobiia bacterium
AGACAGCGGGGCAAGGCCGCGGCCAGGGTGGGGGCCATGAGCGACAAGCTGACGATCGAGCGGGACGGCGACGTCGTCGTGCTGACGATGGACGACGGCCGAGCCAATGCGCTCGGCCCCGACCTCAGCGGTGCCGTGTCGGCCGCGGTCACCGAGGCGGCCGCCGACGCGTCCGTAGCGGCCATCGTGTTGGCAGGACGCCCGGGCCGGTTCTCCGCCGGGTTCGACCTCGAGGTGATCAATGCCGGCGACCGGGCGGCGACGAAGGCGATGGTCGATGCCGGTGGCTCGCTCGTTCGGCAGCTCTACGGGTGCGACGTGCCGGTCGTGGCTGCCTGCACGGGCCACGCGGTTGCTGCCGGGGCGCTCCTGCTGCTCGGCTGCGACGTCCGGATCGGGCCGGACGCCCCCGTCAAGATCGGCCTCAACGAGGTGGCGATCGGGTTGACCTTGCCCGGCTGGGCGCTCTCGATCGCCCGGGAGCGGTTGAGTAAGCGCCACGTCCAGCGATCGATCGTCAACGCCCGCCTCGTCGACGGCCAGGGGGCGGTCGACGCGGGCTTCCTCGACGAGGCGGTCGAACCCGAGGCCGTCATCGATTCGGCGATCGCCGAGGCCAAGACGATGTCCGCCCTCGACCGGACGGCCTACATCAACACCGTCGCCGCGATCCGGACCGACACCCTCGCGGCGATGGATCGCGACCTCCAGGCCTGAGAACCCGGCGGGCGCCGGCCCGCCCTGCTCAGGTCAGTGTTGGACCCAAGGGAGACCGGAGCCCTTCCAGCCCCCCGTGCGATGACCGTCGGCGTCGAGGTGACCCTCGAAGCCGGCGACGACATTGTGGGCGGCGACGAACCCGATCTGCTCCAGGGCCTCGGCGGCCGCCTGCGACCGGGCACCCGACCGGCAGATGACGAGCGTGGCGCAGGTGGGGTCGAGTCGCTTGGTGGCGGTGGCGTGGAAATCGGGATTCCAGTCGCCGCCCGGATACTGCGTCCACTCGATGAACAGCGGCTCCTTGCCAAGCGAGCGGAGATCGGGCACGCCAACGAAGGCCCACTCGGCCTGGGTGCGAACATCGAGCAGGACCGAGTCGGCGTCGTCGCGGAGCAGCTCCCAGGTGGTCTGGAGGTCGATGGCGTCGATCGTCATGAAGTGGCTCCGGTGAGGCTGAGTAGCGGTCCCGACCATCGAGTCTGGTCACCGCTGACCGGCACGCCAACTCCCGACTCAGGTTTCACCAGCCTCCCGCGAGGTGGTAGTACTCACGGAGAGCTTGCCGATCGATCAGGGGATTGCGATGACCAACGAGCTGGGACAGTTCACCAAGCAGGGCCTCGACCTGCACGAGGCCGTCAGGTCGTTCATGGACGACTTCATCTACCCGAACGAGGAGGAGTACTACGCCGAGTACGCCTCCCTCGACAACGTGCACGCCACGCCGCCGATCATGGAGAAGCTCAAGGCGGCGGCGAGGGAACGGGGATTGTGGAACCTGTTCATCCCCCACCTCGACCCCCAGGCCCCCGGCACCAAGTTGTCGAATCTCGACTACGCCCCGATCTCCGAGCAGCTCGGCAAGGTCGGATTCGCCTCCGAGGCGCTCAACTGCTCCGCCCCCGACACCGGCAACATGGAGATCCTGAACCTCTACGCCTCGGAGCGGGTCAAGGAGCGATGGCTGGCCCCCTTGCTGCAAGGCGAGATCCGCTCTGCGTTCTCGATGACCGAACCCAACGTCGCCAGCTCCGACGCCTCGAACATCGAGCTGCGGATCGACTCCGACGGCGACGACTACGTGCTCAACGGCTCGAAGTGGTTCTCGTCGAATGCGCTGCGGCCCGAGACCGAGGTGCTCATCGTCATGGGCAAGAACGACCCCGACGGGCCCCGCCATCGTCAGCAGTCGATGATCGTCGTCCCCAGAGACACCCCCGGCATCAGCTTCGGTCGCGATCCGCTCGTCTTCGGCTACCACGACCGGGGAGGTCACCCCGAAGTGATCTATGAGAACGTCCGGGTCCCCGAAGACCACATCCTCGGCGGCGAAGGCGAGGGCTTCGCGATCAGCCAGGCCCGGCTCGGTCCCGGCCGCATCCACCACTGCATGCGCACGATCGGAGTGGCCGAGCGGGCGCTGGCGCTGATGGTCAAGCGGGCCCTCGACCGGGAGACGTTCGGCCGGCTCGTCGCCCAGCACGGTGTCGTGCAGGACTGGATCGCCGAGTCCCGGATCGAGATCGATCAGGCCCGCCAATACGTGCTGCACGTCGCCCACCTGATGGACACGGTTGGCAACAAGGCCGCCGCCCAGGAGATCTCCGGCATCAAGGTCGCCGTGCCGAACATGGCCCTCAGGGTGATCGACCGGGCGATACAGGTCCACGGGGCCGCCGGGGTCACGCAGTTCACCCCGCTCGCCCACATGTACGCCCACATGCGGACCCTCCGCATCGCCGATGGACCGGACGAGGTGCACAAGATGACGATCGCCCGCCGGGAGATCCGTCAGCACTCACCCGAGTTCCGGATGAGCTGATCTCCGACGGCCGCACTCGAGCCTGGGGCCTGGCCCTCGCCGCAGCAGCGGGCGCCTTCGGGTCGCTCGACACCGCGCTCAACGTGGCGTTCCCCGACCTGGTTGACGCCTTCGACCTGACCATCGGCCAGCTCCAATGGGTCGTCATCTGCTTCGTCGCCGCGTCCGGTGGTTTGCTCGTGCCCTTCGGCGCCCTCGGTGATCGCCTCGGGCACGCCACGACCGTCCTCGTCGGGGGCGCCGTGTCCTCGGTCGCAATGGTGGCCAACGCCCTCGCCCCGTCCTACGGGGTGTTG
>JAOTYQ010000753.1 GCA_029861725.1 Acidimicrobiia bacterium
CCCCGCAAGTCCTTCACCCCAGCGAGGCGCATGAGTAGCAGGGAGATCTAGGCCGCACACTTCGGCGAGCCTTGGCCGGGCGACTGGTGCCACGGAATCGGCGACGTCGTGCGCCAGATAGGGCCTGTCTCCCACCCGCCATCACGCTCCCGCCGGCCCCTGCAGGCATCCGGTATAGGCACCACGAGCGTGCTCGAGAATGCTCACGCCACCAGGGCGACCGCCAAACTCGGGCCTGAGGCCGTCGTTGTGTTGTGGTGCACTCCGTGCACTCCGGTCCGCATGACATGCAGCGCTGGTGTGGCCATGGGCCTCCGGCCGGCCGCCGATCGTGGCGCCGGGTAGCAGAGCAGCGGATGCCTCAACTCGGTGCGGACGAACTCAGGCCGCATTGCGGCGACAGGCTGCGCAGTTGTCAGGCTCGTGCCAGGCGGCCCGTCGCCGCCGAGAGCTCCCACTGGCCATCGAAACCCTTGATCTTGTGGGTCCCTCGGGCCTCGAACTGATGACCGGAGCCGACAACGAGGCTTGGCACGACCGGGGTGACCCATACCTCGCCGTCGATGGCCTGGGACTGGACGCGGGCGGCCAGATGAACGGCGAGCCCAGCGATGTCATCGCCTCGGAGCTCGATCTCGCCGGTATGGATTCCAGCCCGGATCGCCAGCCCGAGCCCAGCAAGGTTGCCGGCGACCTCATGGGCACAGTCAATGGCCCGGCCGGGCCCGTCGAACGTGGCGACGATCCCGTCACCAGTGAGCTTCACCAACCGACCCTGGTGCCGGCCCATCGCGGCATGGCAGATGACATCGTGGCGGTCGAGGAGCTGTCGCCATCTGCCGTCACCGAGCTCGGTCGCCCGGTCGGTCGACCCGACGAGATCAGTAAACAGCACCGTGGCCAGCACCCGTTGGGGTTCGACGACTGGTGCCGTTCGGCGCCCGGTCAGCCACTCCTCGACCGCTCCAATCATTGGCTCGAAGGTCTGCTCGCCGACCCCGCCATGGCCCCAATCAAGCGCCACCAACTCGGCACCGGGGATGGCGGTTGCCAGTTGCTCGGCGAATGAGAACGGCATGAGCTGATCGTGACGGCCATGAACGACGAGCGTCGGAGCCTGAATCATGGGCAGGATCTCACGGACGTCGATCCGGAGGGTCTCCCGCATGTACTCGACGATCGCCGCCGGGGTGCTGCTGTAGCGCTCGATCCGCCCAGCCAGGTCGGTGTCCAGCTCACCATCGAGCCACATCGAACCGGCACGGCCGGTGCCCCACTCATCGGCGAGACGGTTGAGCATCGCCTCAGCGGCCGGCCGCGCCGCCTCAGGGCGGGGATGCCGATCGCACAGGGAGCCATAGGCGAAGCTGCTCGCCATGATCAACCCGTCGACCCGCTCCGGATACAGGGCCGAGAACAGGGCGGCCAGAGTCCCACCCTCCGAGTGCCCAAAGAGCACGGCACGGTCAATCCCTTCCGCGTCCATCACAGCGCGGAAGTCTTCGATCCGGTCCTCCGGTGCGCCAGTCCCCAGGTGCCGGTCAGACAGACCGCTACCCCGCTTGTCGAGCTTCACGAAGCGACTGAAGCTGGCCACGCGCTCGAAAAGGTAGCGCCAGCCGGGCAGCTCCCAACTTAGCTCGACATGCGAGAGCGTCCCCGGCATGTACACGAGGTCGTGGT
Organism: Acidimicrobiia bacterium; assembly: GCA_029861725.1. Lineage (GTDB taxonomy): Bacteria > Actinomycetota > Acidimicrobiia > Acidimicrobiales > SZUA-35 > CADEDH01. The sequence goes on from JAOTYQ010000753.1 coordinate 1,684, forward strand.
CGCCCGCGCCAAACCGCTGGTACGCAATCGACAGCCCGTCGCGGGTCGTGGCGAACCGGGTGGTCGGTTGCTCGAAGTCAGTGCGGGCCATGCCACCAGCATGGCCCAGGTCGATCTGGCCAAGCGCCCAAGCGCCATCCGTCACACGACCGTGGGCCGGCGCCCACGGACCAACGGCATGACGAAAGCGATCGGGAATCCCGAGTCAAGCTGGGCGAACGCGTCCGGCCATCGTACCCGAGCGCCGTGGGCACTCTCCATCGCCGGTTGATCAGCGCGCTGATCCGCGATTTCGGAGTGGTGTTATCGAGCCGACCGAATTCCAAACTCCGGCGGGACGCGATCTGGTACGTCGATAGCGGACGAGCGGCGAAACGCCTCTATGAACGAACTACAGGATGCATGTCGCGAGCGCCTGACGGAACCTTGCGAGCGCTCCGCAACGGCGTGGCGCTGACACCGGTTCCCTGACTGTCAGATCAACGACTCCCCGGGAGTCACTGCCGATGCAAACCGTGGTCATCTTCTAGCGACACTTCCACGTTTTGACGCAACACTATACTGACAGCTTCCGTGGACACATATGTTTCCGCCACGACATCAAGCTGTCATCATCACGACGGCTTGTCCACGAAGAGGGGTATGACAATGCTTAAGCGACTGCCCATTGGGGCTCTGCTCGCTGTTCTGGCGAGCTTTGCTCTGGTGACAACCGCAACCGCGCTCACCACAGGACAGCTACCGGGGGGAACATCGATCTCGGTCGACAACACCAACCCCGTCGACGGCGATGAGCTCCTGATTCCGCTCGGGGACACCACCCTCGATGTCACCGACACCGGAACCGCGGTGGTCGGCGGCGGCACGGTGGTGAAGGACACCAGCATCGTCTATATCATCGATGTCTCCGGCAGCACAGGCGAAACGGCGGGGGTCGACTGCAACGGCGATGCCAGCAACGACACCATCCTGGTCTGTGAGCAGGTCGGGGCCGTCGCCGCCAACACGGCGGCGGCCGACCCACTGTCGGTCATCGCTAACTCTGCGGTCGTGTCCTTTTCCGATCCGGCGACCCTCGAGCTCGGCCTGACTACTGACTTCTCGGCCGTAGCGGCCACCATCAATGGGCTCATAGCCGCTGGGTTCACCAACTA
>JAOTYQ010000754.1 GCA_029861725.1 Acidimicrobiia bacterium
CGACCTCCACCAGCATCTGCCTGGCTGGTGCACTTGGGGGGCGTGGCGCCCCCTGAGGTAGCGTCCTCAGGGGATGGACGGACTCGACGATCTCCGGGTGCTCGAGCTGGGCGCCACTCCCGCCAGCGCCCGCGCCGCCAAGCTGCTCGCCGACATCGGGGCCGACGTCCTCGTCGTGGAACCGCCGGGTGGGCACGCCCTCCGCCACCGCGGACCGTGGCCGGCCGCTGGACCCGATCCCGAACGGAGCGGAAGCTTCCTCGGGCTGGCCACGAACAAGGGCAGCGTCGTGCTCGACTCTGCCACACCTGACGACCGGGCCCGGCTGTCCCAGCTCGTGGCCGACGCCGACCTGCTCATCACTGACCTCGGGCTCCCGGCTCTGGCCGTGTGGGGGCTCGACCTCGACGAGTTGACCAAGACCATCCCCCACCTCGTAGTGTGCGCTATCACCCCGTTCGGCCTCACCGGCCCCAAGGCCGATTGGCGGGCCGGCGAGCTGGTCGTCAACCATGCGGCGGGGTGGGGCTGGCTGTGCCCGGGCGCCTCACCCCTCGAAGACGAACCGCCCATCAAGCCGCCGGGGCATCAGGCCATGCTCCAGGCCGCGGTGGCCGGCGCCCTCACCGCCCTGGCCGCCAGCGAGGAGTCCCGTCGCACGGGCAGGGGTGAGCTGATCGATCTGTCGATCCAGGCCTATGTGGTGAGCCAGCTCGAGAACGCCTTCATCGGCTACGCATACACCGGCGACGATCCAAGCCGACTCGGCACCCGGATCCTCAACCCCTGGGGCATCTTCGAGTGCGACGACGGGCTGGTCTTCTTGGTTTGTGTCGAACAGGACCAGTGGGAGCGGCTGGTCGAGTTCATGGGTAACCCCGAGTGGACCCAGATGGGCCTGTTCGACGACACCGAGGACCGCTACGAGAACAGCGACCTGCTGAACGTCTACGTCACAGAGTGGACCCGCACCTGGAAGGTCCAGGACCTCTTCCACCAGGCCCAGGCCCAGCGGATCTGCGTGGCACCCGTGAACACCATGGCCGACCTCGACGACGACCCTCACCTCGCCGCCCGCCAGTTCCTCGTCCCCATCGAGCATCCCGGCGCCGGTCGAGTCGTTCATCCCGGCGGCGAGTATCACATCGAACCGCCACTCCGGCGGGCGGGGCCAGCCCCTACCCTCGGTGATCGCGGCAACAGCGACGCGCCCGCGTTGTTCCGGCCCCGGCCTAGGCCAGATAGGCCCGAACCCGCCGCCGATCCTCGTCCCAAGCTCCCGCTCACCGGGGTGCGGGTGCTTGACTTGAGTTGGGCCTGGGCCGGTCCCTTCTGCACCCTGAACCTGGCCCACCTGGGAGCTGACGTGATCAAGCTCGAATCGGGTACCCGCCCCGATCTGGGCCGGCGCCTCCCGGTGTACGTGCCGGGAATGGAAGTCACCCTGGACACCTGCGGCTACTTCAACCAGTGGGGTCAGAACAAGCGGAGCGTCGACATCGATCTCCGCCATCACGATGGGATCGCAACGGCCAAGGCCTTGATCGCCAAGGCCGACGTGGTCATCGACAACTACGCCACCGGGGTCATGGATCGGTTGGGGCTCGGCCTCGATGTTCTCCGGGAGCTCCGCTCCGACCTCGTCATCGCCTCCATCTCGGGCTATGGCTCCAGCGGTCCCAGCGCCGAGTACATGGGGTACGGGCCGACGACGGCTCCCCTGTCGGGCCTGGCGTCGCTCAACGGCTACGAGGATGGCCCACCGGCCGAGGTCGGGATCTCGATGGGCGACCCGGCGGCCGGCATCGTGGCTGCCTTCGCCATCGTGGCCGGGCTGGCCCGCCGAGACCGCACTGGGCAGGGTTCAGTGATCGACGTCTCACTCTGGGAGGCAACTGCCTGTTCGGCCGTCGAGGGGTGGATGGCCCACGCCCTCGCCCATGAGCAGCCGCCCCGCATGGGAAACCACGACCCGGCCATGGCCCCGCACGCTTGCTACCGGTGCGCAGGGGACGACACCTGGCTGGCAATCGAGTGCCCCGACGACGAGACCTGGCAGACCCTGGCCGCCCTCGTCGACCCCACCCTCGCCGACGATCCCCGGTTCGCAACCGCCGCCGACCGCAAGCGCTGTGAGGCCGAGCTGGACGCCCTCCTGGCGACCTGGTGCGAGGGTCGCGACCAGTGGGTGCTGACCCACCAGCTCCAGCAGGCGGGCGTGCCCGCACACCCCTCCCAGAGCCCGGCCCTGCTCGAGGTCGACCCCCAGCTCGAACACATGGGGTTGTTCGAGCGTCTCGATCATCCGGCCGTGGGACGTCGCGGTCATACCGGCATCCCGTGGCGGCTCCGGTATCGCCCGGACCGTGTTCCCCGCCCGGCTCCTTTGCTCGGTCAGCACACCACCGAAGTCCTGGCCGAGGTCTTGGGACTCGACGATGTTGCCATCGCTGATCTCCAGCACAAGGGCGGGATAGGGAGCTGACCCGCAATGAACACCGGAACCATGGCCGCCGTCGTGACCACGGGTAACGGTGGTGTCGAGATGCTCGAGATGCGAGATGTGCTGATTCGAGCCAGGCCCGGACGAGGTGCGTGTTCGCGTGCTCGCTGCGGGCGTGACCAACACCGAGATCAACACACGCTTGGGATGGTATTCGTCATCGGTGTCGTCCTCGACCGATGACACCTCTGCCGCTGCAGCCGAGGAAGGCAAGCCGGTCTGCGACGGGTCGAGCACCGCATCCCGACGCCGGGCTACCGGTGATGCGCTAACCACCCGCAGCCCTCGCATCACAACGAGGGGGCGCCAGGCTGTGACG
>JAOTYQ010000165.1 GCA_029861725.1 Acidimicrobiia bacterium
GTAGTCGACGCCCCACGCCTTCATCGCCTTGGGCGAGAACGACTCGAGCACGACATCGGCCCAGTCGATCAGGTCCCAGATCACGTCGATGGCAGGCGGCTTCGACATGTCCAACGCGAAGCCCGACTTACCGGCGTTCATGTTGTTCCAGATACCGGACAGCTCGGGGTCGGTCACGTCGTCCCGGAACGGCTGCAGGGTCCGGACGACGTCCAACTTGTTGATCGACTCGACCCGGATGATCTCCGCCCCGTAGTCGGCGAGGACGCGGGAGGCGGCCGGACCCGCCATCGCCCACATGAAGTCGAGTATCTTCACGCCGGCCAGCGGCAGCTCGGTCGATGGCTTCGGGTCGGCGATAGCCACCGCCGGCTGGCGCCCCTCGGCCGCCAGCACGGCATCGGTGTCCGCCCCGAGGCGGGGCGCCGGTGGCAGGGACTGCATCGGGGTGGCGCTGAACTTGGCGAACGGGCCCGGTAGCCGGTGGGTGCCAGCCTCGCCGTGATCGACCTCTTCCCAGAAGCGACGGAACGCCAGCTGCTCGCTGGCGGCAACCTCGGCGGTGGTCCAGACCGGTGTGATCAGCACCCGACGGCTCATGGCCGCGCCCAGGAGCTCCGCCTTGGTCTTGGTCGCGAAGAAGTCGGTGAGGATCTGGACGAGTCGCTCGTACTCCGACACCGGCTCCCGACCGTCGAGCAGCATGACCGCGTACTCCGACCAGTCCTTGGTCCTGGTCGCCTCGTCACAGAAGCCCTCCTCGTGGACCCAGTCCATGAGGTTCTGCGTGAAGTGGGCGAAGCCGCCTCCGAACAGGAACGTCACCGACGCGTGGCCATCGGCGCACGGCCACATCAGCTTGATCGGGATCCCCTGCATGTTGGCCCCGCCAGCTATGCGCCTGGTCGTGGTCGCCGATAGCGGAGCGGCCAGCGTCATCGACTGGGCGCACTGGCTCATGCTCTGCTGAGCGGAGAGGTCGAGGTGCTGCCCCAGTCCCGAAGTGCGTTGCCGCTCGAACAGCGCGATCAGCGCAGCTCCTGCGGCTTCGGACGCTGCGTTGTGATACGCCTGGGGGAGGGTCCCGCCCGCCCGCAACGGTGCCCGATCGGCGTCGCCGGTGATCGCCATGTTGCCCGCCGATGCCTGGATCACGAGATCCGAGGCGTGCCACTGCGCTTTCGGGCCGTGACCCCCGAACGCGGAGATCGATACATAGATCAGCGCGGGGTTGGGGCCGGACAGGTCGTCGTAGGCGAGGCCGCGACCCGCCATCGTTCCCGGGTCGGCCGACTCGATCAGGATGTCGGCCCCCAGGGCCAGGTTGCGCAGCCGTTCCTGGCCGTCGGTCGTGTCGAGATCGAGCACGACGCTCCGCTTCCCGCGATTGTAGCTCCAGTGATGGAACGAGCGGTCGACGCCCTCGACGTCACCGGCGAACGGTCCGAGCCGCCGGACCGATGACCCCTCCGGGGGCTCGATCAGGATCACTTCCGCCCCGAGCTGGGCGAGCAGCAATCCGGCCAGGTGCCCTCGCTCGTCGGTGAGATCCAAGACCCTGTACCTCGACAGCATTGACGACCCCCTGGCTGCGTCGGAACGATGACGTGAGATCCAATCTCACCCGGTCAGCGTTGCTAGCGTCAAGGTCGTGACCACAGAAGCTTCCGCAGAGCGTCGACCCGAAGGCACCAAGCGCTCGGTACGAGCCGATCACGTTGGCAGCCTGCTCCGCCCGGACTCGGTCAAGCAGGCCCGGGCCACCACGCTCGGTCCCGGCGAGCTGTCGTCGGCGGCGCTGGCCGACGTCGAGAACGCTGCGATCATCGACGCCGTAGCGATGCAGCAGGAGATCGGGCTGCCGCTGGTCACCGACGGCGAGTTCCGGCGTTCCTTCTGGCACTACGACTTCCTGGACGGCCTGAGCGGACTCGATGTCGTCGAACGACCCGACGAGACCGGCGTGCAGTTCTCGGGCACGACGATCCGACCGTTCTTCCCGACGATCACCGACCGGCTCGACTTCCCCGACGATCACCCGATGCTCGACCACTTCCGGTACCTCGCGTCGGTGGCGACCGCCACCCCCAAGATCTCGATCCCGGGACCGAGTGCCTGCCACTTCCGGACCGACCCGGCGGACATCGCCCCCGCTGTCTACCGCGACGTCGAGGTGCTCTTCGCCGACATCGCCGCCACCTACGCCAAGGCGGTCCAGGCCTTCTACGACGCCGGCTGCCGACACCTCCAGCTCGACGACATCTTCTTCGCCTACCTCGGTGACGAGACCCAGCGGGCGATCAAGCGGGAGGCCGGCTACGACCCCGACTGGCTGATCACGGCCTATGCCGACATGCTGGAGCAGGCGATCGCCAACCGACCGGTCGACATGACGATCGCCATGCACCTCTGCCGCGGCAACTTCCAGTCGACCTGGGTGGCCTCGGGTGGGTACGACCCGGCGGCCGACGCGATCTTCAACCGAACCAGCGTCGACGTGTACCTGATGGAGTACGACACCGACCGAGCCGGGGGCCTCGAACCGCTCGGCTTGCTGCCGAAGGGCAACAAGCGGGTGCTGCCGGGGTTCATCACCACCAAGACCGCGGAGCTGGAGCCGCTCGACGAGCTGAAGGCCCGGTTCGAGGAGGCCTCGCGCTTCGTCGACCTCGACCAGCTCGGGATCGCCCCCCAGTGCGGCTTCGCCTCCACCGAGGAAGGCAACCTGATCACCGCCGACGATCAGCGGGCCAAGCTGGAGCTCGTCGTCGCCTGCGCCAACGACATCTGGGGCGGCGTCGAGGGCTGAGCGCCAGACGCGCCCCGTTCACGAACTCAGGACCTTGTGCCCTGCTGACCTGGTCGTTCAGGTGGGAAGCTCGGGCGATGCGGGATGCGGGCAAGGCTACCGACCGCCACCGGAAGCGGTGGACCACAAGGGCGCGGCGGGGCGTGATCGTCGTCGCGACGCTCGCCGTCGCTCTCGCCGCGTGCGGCGACGATGACGACACGAGTGCCGACACCTCGTCGACCGAAACGAGCGTCACCGCGAGCTCGTCCAGTTCGTCCAGCTCCACCGACACGTCGGACCCGGGCTCGACGTCGTCGTCGGGCACGGCCGGCACATCCACGACCCTCCCGGGCGAGCCGTACGACGGCTTCGCCGCCGAAGGTGACGTCCTGGTCGTCATGGGTGTCGCCCACAACGACGTGTTGAATATCAGGGCGGCCCCCGGCACCGACCAGGAGATCGTCGCCACCGCGGCCCCAACCGCCGACGACCTCGTCGCAACCGGCGAGGCTCGGATGCTGCCGAACTCGATCTGGTACGAGGTGACCGCCGATGGGATCACGGGCTGGGCCAGCACCGCGTTCCTGGCGTTCCTGGGCTCGACCGACGACGTCACCTCGGCGTTCCTCGATGGCGGTCCGCTGCCCGAGACCGAGACGATGGTGGAGATGGGCGAGCTCGTCGCTGCCGGCTTCGCCATCGACGACCCGCCGTCCAAGGTCGTGCAGACCGTCGCCCCCTCGGTCGGCGACCTCGGCGAGGTCACCTACGACGTGGTCGGCCAGGCCGACGATGCCGTTGGCGGTCTCCGCCTCCATGTCTTCGCAACCCCGAGCGAGAGCTCGGAGGGCTTCGTGCTCAAGTCGATCGAGGCCACCACGTTCTGCACCCGCGGCGTGAGCGACGGGGCGTGCGTCTAGCCCCGTCGCCTCGATCGCCGAGAGCCTGAGCGTCTACTGGTCGAGGGCCTTGTAGGTGGCTTCGAAGAGATTCACGCTCCGGGGATCACCCAGAACGCCTTCGGCCATCCGGTTCATCATGTAGGCGAACGTGACCCGCCGGTCGGTGTCGACGACGATCGAGGAGCCACCCCACCCACCCCAGAAGCACAGGTTCCCGTCGGGCAGGTACGCAGAGGTCGCCGACTTGAGGCCGTAGCCGATGCCGAACTTGAGCTGCTCGCCGAGCACGACGTCGATGCCGTCAGCCTGGACGTCGAAGATCCTGGCGATCGTCGCCGGGGACAGCAGGCGAACCCCGTCGACCTCGCCGCCGTTGGCGATCAGCGCCTGGGCTCGGGCGACCGATCTGGCGTTGCCGTGACCGTTGGCGGCGCCGATGTCGGCCCGGCGCCACTCGGCGGTCCAGGCCGTCTCAGCGGACGGTGCGGGCCCGGTCATCGTCTTGACGGCCGGGCTGTCGGGATCCATCGACTCGAGGTCGAACGGAAGTGGGGGAGGGGGGATCACGTTGGCGACCCGATCGTCGTGGGCGGGGTCGAGCCCGATGTGGAAGTCGATATCGAGCGGCCCGGCGATCTCGTCAGCGAAGAACTCGCCCAGCTTCTTGCCGGTGATCCGGCGGATCACCTCGCCGACGAGGTGGCCCTGGTTCAGGGCGTGATAGCCCGACGCCGAGCCCGGCTCCCACCATGGCTCCTGGGCGGCGAGCATCGAAGTCGACTTCTCCCAGTCATAGAGGTCCTCGACCTCGACCGGTTGGGCCCAGCCGGAGACACCCGAGGTGTGACCCATCAGCTGCTTGACGGTGATCGCCTCCTTGCCGTTGGCGGCGAACTCGGGCCAATAGGTGGCGACGGGGGCGTCGAGGTCGAGGTCGCCTCGATCGGCGACGACGAGGGCCGAGAGCGACGTCATCGTCTTGGTCGTCGACCAGACGTTGGTGATCGTGTCGGCCTGCCACAGCTTCGTCTTGGCCTCGTCGGTCCAGCCGCCCCACAGGTCGACGACCGTCTCCCCTTCGATCGTGACCGAAACCGACGCTCCGACGTCGTCACCCCGATCGATCGACGCCGAGAGCACGTCGTGCAGTTGGTCGAATCGGGGATCCGCTGAACCTTGTATGTCTGCCATGCCCGGACGCTAGTCGGGGTTCCGGGAGCACACGAAGCGTCCGACAGGTCATGCCCGGTGTGACCAAGGCCGGTAGCGCCTCACTCGAAGCGGCGCCATGTGCCGTCGCGGCGGCGCTCCCACAGCGCAACCTCCCACCCCGCGGGGGCCGACGGGTCGACGACCGACTCGGCCAGCAGGCCATACGGGGCGAGGTCATCGACGCCGTAGGCCAGGCTCAGGTGGAGCCAGTCCTTGCCCCGGACCGGATCGTCGCCGGCGTCGAGACGGTGCTCGACGAACAGCTCCTCGGTCAACCGCAACAGGTACGACGAGGACAGCTCGAGCCCGACCCAGGCGTCGCTGGCCCCGAGCCTCTTCACGATCACGGCGTCATCGGGCACCGGGCCGGCGGCAACGAGTCGGGAGGTCGTCTCCCGCACGACCTCATCGACCCGCTCAGGCGTGCGGTGGAAGAAGCCGGTGAGCGTGCAGTGGGGCGGATAGCCCTGCGCTTCGGTCGTCCCGAGCCTCGAGGCGCATCGAAAGTAGCGGGCGCAGGCCTCGGCCAGCGGACCGGTCGGGGTCGCGTAGAGGATGAGCTCGCGCCTCACCGCGGCGCCAGCAGCACGACTCGACCGGCCACGACCGCCGCCCGAACGCGGGCCGGTTCGCTGCGCTCCGGCGGCTCGACGACCAACAGATCGGCCCGGGCGCCGGCAGCGACACGGCCCCGATCGACGAGCCCGGCCGCTCGGGCCGGGCGCTCCGCTACGAGCGACCACGCCTCGCCGAGCGGGACCTCGCCGCTGGCGGTGTGGGCGAACGGGGCTTGCAGGAGCGACGGGTAGTGATAGTCGGAGCACAGGATCGTGCCGACGCCGGCCCGAAGCGCCACAGCGACCGAAAGATTGCCGAGGTGGGAGCGGCCACGAACCAGATTGGGGGCGCCGAAGAGCACTTCGATGCCCTCGCGCCGGTATCGGTGCGCCAGGTCGATCGACGTCGGGAACTCGGCGATCGTCACCCCCAGCGAGAGGTCGCGGCGAAGATCGTCGAGGTCGTCGGCATCGTGGCTGGCGGTGACGCACCCGGCCCGGACGGCGGTCTCGGCCAGGTCCCGCTCCTGCTCCCTCCCTACCGCTCGCCGCCCGATCGCCTCCTGCTGGAGCCGTTCCAGCACCTCGGCCGCGACCCCGGCCCGCTGCGCCTGCAGCGCCGAGACTCCGTCTGGCACGAGCGCGATCCCGCCGGGAGTGTGGTCGTTGAACGAGAGCAAGCCGATCGTGCCGTCCTCGATCCACCCCACCAGCTCCTCGTGGCCGGTCGTATTGCAGCGCTCGTGGCGAACGTGGAGCCGCACGTCGGGTCCGCCTCGGCGACGGGAGATCGCCGCGATCACGCGGCGCAACGTCTCGCGGCTCCGCAGGCCAGGCTCCCAGCTGTCGGTGGCCGACAGGAACGCCGTCGTTACCCCTGCGGCGAGCAGCTGTGCACCGTTGTCGGCCAGTCCGAGCTCGACGTCGACCTCGACGCCGGCCCGGGGCATGATCGAGCGCTCGAACGCGTCGCCATGCAAGTCGACGATGCCGGGCAGCACGAGAGCACCCGTGGCATCGATGACCGCCGGAGCGGGCCCGTCGGCCGTTGCGGCTCCACCGGACGCCAGCCGAGGCTCCGGAGCTGGCGGATCGATCGCCTCGATCGTCGAGCCCGACCAACGCACGGTGCCAGGGGCCGGACGATCGGAGCCCGACCGCAGGACAAGCCCGCCGGTGATCGCGCCGGCCAGCGACGCTTGCACGCCATTCACGGTCCGACCGTAGCGAAGGGGCGTGAACGGCACCAGAGCACCCCGATCAGACCGGGCATACCACCGAGCTGGAGCCGGCTGGTGACGGCCACCGGTCACACACCGAGCTACGCCGTCGATTCCGTCGAACCCCTGCGGGCGCCGGCCGCAGTAGCGCGACAGCTACTCATCGGGCGGGGCCGGACGGTGGTTCGCCTGGTCCGCCGGGGCTTCGTCGACGGTGAGGTCGCGTCGCACCAGACGATGTGGCTCGCGGCCGGGCTCGTCCCCGGCATCGCCGAGCTGGTGGCGGACGGGGGCTCCGTCGCCGACCTGCTCGTCGAGACGTTCGGCATGCGGCCCGATCGCTGGTGGTCGACGGCCGAGTTGCTGCCACCCCCGGCCGACATCGCGGCCCAGCTCGAGCTGACCGGCCGGCCGCCGGCATGGCGGACCGAGACGGTGAACCGGTGCCTCGAGCGAGCGGTTCCGATCGAGCTGGCTCAGGGCTGGATGCGGGCCGACTGCTTCCGGGTGTCGCTGGAGCTCGGCCCGGTCGACGGCCGCCCGCCACGCGCTGAGGGCGGGACCTGACGGTGGACCGGACGCGGCGATCCGAGCTGCTCGCCGCGGCCGGCGGGGACGAGCTGCTCCCGCCCGCCGACCGGTGCCTCGACACGGCCGGGCTCCCGGTGCTCGTCACCGGCCCAGAGGTCGGGGTCGTCGTCTTGACCGTCCGGGAGCCGGTCGAAGCTCACCCGGTTCCATCTCGGCGAAGTGCTCGTCACGCGATCAGAGGTCGAGCATCGCGGGTGTCGGGCGTGGAGCATGCGTCTCGGCGACGATCGACCCGGCGCGCTGGTGCCATCTGCGATGTTGGGCGGGCCCCGGGGTCGGTGCTGCGGTCGCCGGTCTTGGCGATCAGGCGCCACCCCTGATCAGGCGGCCGGGCAGGGCACCGGTGTGCTCACCTTCGGCGTAGGTGATCTCGCCGCTGCAGATCGTGGCGACGTAGCCCTCGGCCCGCTGGATGATCCGCTTACCTCCGGCCGGGAGGTCGTAGACCATCTCGGGGTCGCCGAGAGCGAGCCGGTCGTAGTCGATGATGTTGAGATCGGCCTTGTAGCCGGCTGCGATCACCCCTCGGTCGACGAGACCGTAGACCCGGGCGGTGTCCTGGGTCATCTTGTGAACGGTGTGCTCCAACGACATCCTCGGGCCCTTCTCACGGTCGCGGGTCATGTAGGCGAGCATGTAAGTGGGGACGCTGGCATCGCACAGCACGCCGCAGTGGGCCCCGCCGTCGGACAGTCCGAACACCGAGTGCTCGTGCTCGATCGCCTTCCGCTGGGCTTCGAGGTCACCACGATAATTGCCGAACAGATACAGGATCGGCCGGCCCTCGGCCATCACGTCCATGAGAACCTCGCGGACGTGACGACCGCTGGCCTCGGCGATCCCCGCTAGCGAGTCGGGATAGCCGGGCTCGTAGCTGAGGTCTTCGGGCAACACGTACATCTTGTCCCACGTCGAGATCATCCGATTCGTGTCCCGGTAGCGCGACCGCTTCGGCTCGTCGGCCAACACCTTGGCTCGGAGCTCGGGATCCAGCAGCCGGTCTCGCTGCTCCTCGACGGGGAGCTGTCGGATCTCGCTGTAGGACGGGAACTGCCGCATCGGGTTGAGCGTCCCCTCCAAGGTCATCAGCACCGAAGCGGGCCTGGCGCCTACTTGGGGCCTGATCTCGAAGCCCTCGGGGTTGAGCTTGTCGGCCAGGTCCCAGATACCCGTCCCGTTGTCGGGGGTCACGAGGAGCGTGAGCGGCCGGCCGGTCGCCCGGGCGATGTGCTCGATCCAGGAGAGCTCGTCGGCGGAGTCGAGATGGTCGGAGATGACCTCCATGGTGCCGTGATCGACCGACGCCATCGCCTCACCGATCGCCAGCATCTCGTCGGCCTCGGCATTGGTCCCCGGCACCAGGTTGCCGTTCGAGTCGAGGTGGCCGTAGAAGCGCGACGTGGAGAACCCGAGGGCGCCGGCTTCGAGACCTCCCCGGGTCAGCGCCGCCATGCGGGCGATGTCGTCGGCTGTGGCGTCGTCGTAGCAGCGGTCGCCCATGACGTAGTGGCGGAGCGCAACGTGGGGCACCTGGGCACCGATGTCGACGGCATAGGCGGTATCGATCGCGTCGAGGTACTCACCGAAGGTCTCCCACCCCCAGGGAACGCCCTCGTGGAGCGCGGTGCCGGGTATGTCCTCGACGCTCTCCATCAGCTCGACGAGCTGGTTCTCCGAGCCCGGATGGACCGGAGCGAAGCCGACTCCGCAGTTGCCCATGACGATCGTCGTCACCCCATGCCAGCTGCTCGGCGTGACCAGCTTGTCCCAACAGACCTGGCCGTCGTAGTGGGTGTGGATGTCGACGAAGCCCGGGGTCAGGAGCTGGCCCTCGGCGTCGATCTCTCGGGTGCCGATGGCGGTGACGCCACCCTCGGCGGACGACACCACCTCGGTGATCGTGGCCCCGTCGATGGCGACGTCGCCGACGAAGGCGTCGGCCCCCGTGCCGTCGATGATCCGGGCATTTCTGATGACGAGGTCCGCCATGGGTCTTGCTCCTTGCTGATGACGTTCTTGGGTGCGGTGACCTCGGGTGAGGTGACCTTCGGTGAGCTGAAGAGGTCAGGACATGGGTTCGATACGTTGCGCAACGGGGAAGCCGAGGATGCCGTTGTGGGAGAACACGTAGGCGTTGGTCCGAAGGGGGTCGCCCGCCACCGCTATCAGGAGGTGCTCGGGCTCGGTGACGATCGGGACGAGGCGGTCGGGGTCGGCCGAGGTGGCGTAGATCTCAGCGGCCTTGCCGGTGTTGACGAAGTCGATCAGCGACCGTCGGCCCGGCACAAGGTTCGTCCAGTGCCCGAGGTAGTTCTCGAACTTGGAGGCCGGTATGCGGGCCTTTTCGAACAGCGCTCGCTGGAGGTCGGCCTTCGACCAGCCGGACGCGGCGATCGTCTCGGCCAGGACCGGACTGAGCACGAGGAGCGGCCGGTAGCTGCCGCCGGCCACGCCGATGGTGAACACCAGCTCCCATCCGGTCTGCTTGGCCAGGGCGTCGGCCAGGTAGTCGACCATGTGCTCGGCCTCTTGACCGAACACCGACGTGATCACGTTTCCGCCCGTATAGCGAGAGATCGTGATCGCGTTCTCCCCGGCCGGGATCGCGAAGGCCTCGGCCAGGGTCGGCCAGCCGATGCTGGTGAGCACCTCCTCGTTCTCGGCCAGCACGACCCGCCAGGTGTTGCCGAACGTGGCCTTGTCGGTCTCGTGGGGGAGGAAGCCGGCGATGTTGCGCAGGGCGAGCCGCCAGAACCGACCGACCGAGGTGTTGGCGATGAACCCATCCCGCAACGCGCCCTGGGCGTTGTTGAACCCGAGCCCGGCGGCCAGCGGCCCGTTGATCGTGATCAGCGTCTCCGAGCCAGGCGTGTTACCCGAGTGCTCGACGCCGTAGGCGGGGTTGGCCATCGCCTGCCCGAGGGCCACGAGGACCGGCATGTACTCGGGTCGGCAGCCGGCCATCACGCCATTGGCGGCGAGGCTGCGGACCGTCACCTCACGGCTGTCGGGGAGGACGATGCCCAGGACGTCGTCGCCGGGACGGTCGGTGTAGGCAAGGAACTCGGCGATCCGCTCGGGAGTGGGCGGCACGATCGGGAGGCCGTCGCTCCAGCGCTCCTCGAGGAACCGAGCGTTGATCTCGTCGAAGGTGCCGACGGCCACGATCTCGTCGGCCTCCGGCTCCGGTACGGCTTCGGTCGCCGAGGGGGTCGACGTGAGGTTGTCGATCACCGCCGCGACGGTCACCGATCGGACGGCGGCCTCGAGCTCGGGTGAGGCTTGGGTATCGACGTGTCCGGGCACGAGAGCGACCGGCAGGTTGGCCCGGCCCAGGCCGGCGGCGGTGGTCGCCG
>JAOTYQ010000755.1 GCA_029861725.1 Acidimicrobiia bacterium
CGCCCTACTGGCGCTCAGCCTGAAAGGTCGGTGGCAGGCATCACTCGTCGAGCGGGTCGGCATGTACCACTACGCCTCAGAGGTCGCGGTGGCCAACGCCATCGACCAGGAGATACGCATCGGTCGCCACGCAGCCCGTCGAGTCTTCTGGCAGCTTGCGGTGCCCATGGCCACCGGGTGGTTCATCGGAACGGCATTGGGCCTCCTTCTCGGCAACGTCGTCGGTGACACGCGACAGATCGGACTCGACGTCGTGTTCCCCGCATCGTTCATCGGAACCGTCGTGACCGGGTTCCGGCGTCGAGATTCGGCGGTCGCCGTGGCGGGGGGCCTGACGTCGGCGCTCGCCCTTTCGCCGTTCCTCCCGGCCGGTCTACCCATCCTCATCGCCGCCGGCGCGGCGTTCGTGGCGCTCGCGGTGCCGCCGCCGGCTACTCGACAGGCCGGGGAATGACTTCGACCGGGCTCGTGCTGTTCGTCGTCGGCTTGTTCATCCTGCGGATGTTCGGAGGCTTCGGCCTGAGCAGCCTCATCGGCGAGTCCACACTCTGGAACCGGCTGCTCAACCTGCTACCGCTGTCGCTCGTCTCCGCCGTCGTGGCGACCCAGGTGTTCACGACTGCGGGATCGCTGGTGATCGACGCCCGCATCGTCGGGATCGTGGTCGCTATCGCGCTGTCGGTGCGCAGGGCGCCGCTGGCGGTCGTGGTCGTCGGTGCCGCTCTGGCGACCGCCGGCACCAGAGCACTCGGCTGGGGCTGATGTACACCTCAGGCTCGACGGTGCTCAGGCCGCTTGTTGCGCTCCTTCGGTCAGAATCCGGCGCCGTCGACGAACCCGAGCGCAATGGGGCGCTTCATCCCCGGGACGACGAACGCCTCGGTGCGGTCACGCTGCTCGACCACCCGCAGGCACGATCCCGGAACGCAGGATCGATGGGGTCGACATAGGAGTTGGGGGGTTCGCAGACATGCCCGTCTGCGGAGTTGATGCCGGCCGGAGTCGCGGTGGAGCTCCTGGCTCGTATCGGACACCGCGGCGATCGTCGAGGACCTCCCCGTGGCGCTCAGCTAGCGTCGTCGTCATGACCGAAGACGACTTCAGAGAGCAGTTGGCGCGACGGGGCTACGGCGACCCCGAGCTCACGGAGTATCAGCCGGACGCCGACGGTCGGTTCCACGCGCATGACTTCTCAGCGATGCTCCTGGTCACCGCCGGGGAGTTCCGCCTCGTCCTGGAGGACGAGACCGAGGTCTTCGGGGTCGGAGACTGGTGTGAGGTGCCGGCGGGCACCGTCCACTTCGAGCAGTCAGGCTCGGACGGCGCTTCGATCCTCGCCGCCAAGAAGTAGCGCTCGGGGACGGGTCCAACCGGGTGTCGGAGCGGCGGAGGCCGGCAAGCGCTCACCCCGTGAGCGGATCACCCGAGGTCACCCTATTGCCCCTGCGGCCTCGAAGGCGTCGGTCTCCTCGGCCGTGAAGCCGAGTAGATCGATCATCACGTCGCGGGTGTGCTGGCCGAGCGTCGGTGCGGCCAAGCGGATCCCGTTGGGAGCATTGCTCAGCTTCCAGGGAACCCCGGCGACGACGTGGCGACCGGTGACGGGGTGGTCCGGCCGTTCGAGCATGCCGAGGGCGTCGAGCTGAGGATCTCCCGGCCACAATTCGAGGGGGGAGATCGACGGCATGGCGGCGACACCGGCCGCCTGGAGACGGTGTGTGAGGTCCCACCGCTCGCCGGTCATGGTCCAGGCCGAGATGAGGTCGTCGAGCTCGGCCTCGTTCTGCTTGCGCGATGCCATCGTGGCAAAGCGTGGATCGTCGGCAAGTGACGGATCGACGACCTCGGCCAGCGATCGCCAGGCCTCGTCGGTGGGGCAGGCGATGGTCAGCCACTCGTCGTCGTCAGCGGTGGGGTAGCAGTTGTGCGGGGCCCAGACGGGGTCACGGTTGCCCCGGGGGGCGGGTGTCGTTCCGTCGGCCAGGTACTCCATCCAGACCTCTCCGAGCGTCGCTGCTATCGCCTCGACCATGGCCACATCGATGCGAGCCGCCACGCCGGTCCGGCGACGGGCGACGAGCGCAGCCACGATCGACCAGGCCGCGGTTATCCCGGTTCCGGGATCACCGACGGCGATCCCGGTCTCGACGGCGGGACCGCCTTCGTAGCCGGTAGCGGCGTAGAGCCCGGAGAACGCTCCGCCTGCCGGCCCGTACGCCATGTATCCCGACGACGGACCCGTCTGTCCGTAGCCCGAGAGCGAGGCGACGATGACGTCGGGGTTCATCGCCCGGAGATCCTCGACCCCGAATCCGAGATCGGCCATCACACCGACGCCGAAGTTGTCGATCACGACGTCGCTCTTGGCGACGAGTCGGCGCACGATGTCGCCGGCGTCGGGATGGCGAAGGTCGATCGCCATGCTGCGCTTGTCGGAGTTGTAGCACTGGAACACCCCGGCGGAGTCCGGGCCGAGCGGTACCGCCGGTGGATTGAACGGCAGTCGCCGGAACAGGCACGGACGGTCGCGGGATTCCAGACGAATGACGTCCGCTCCCAGATGGGCCAGGTGCTGGGTGCAGAACGGACCGGCCCACACCCAGGTGAAGTCGCAGACCCGGACCCCACCGAGGGGACGTGTCGGCGTGCCATCGCCAGCCCGATCAGGCGTGACCGTGACCGGAGCCGCCTCTCGCTCGAGCCAGCCCTCCCCGTCGTGCTCACCGAGGTTTGGGGCGTTGCGACGGAGACGCCACCAGCCCTGATCGGTCTGGAAGCCGGCTCCGGGGATCCGTAGGCCGTCGGGGGTCTCGATGAAG
>JAOTYQ010000756.1 GCA_029861725.1 Acidimicrobiia bacterium
GAAGGGCGCAGCCCGAGCCGGGCGGACTCCCGACGAGATCGACCTGATCATCCCGGTCTTCGCCGTGCCCGGGGACACACCCGAGGAACGGGCACCCTACCTACATCGAGCCAAGACCCAGATCGCGTTCTACGGGTCGACGAAGAACTATGGGTTCCAGTTCGATGACCTGGGGTTCGAGGGCACCTCGGCTGTGCTGAACGAGAAGCTGAAATCGGGTGACATCGCGGGGATGGCAGACACGATCACCGACGAGATGCTCGAGCACTTCGCGGTCATCGCCACCTGGGACGAGCTGGCCGATGCCCTGATCGACCGTTACACGGGCACCGCAGCTCGCGTCGTGACCTATCTCACTCAGGAGGGTATCCAGAAGAACCCCGACACGGTCGGCAGGTGGGGCGAGATCGCGCGGGCGGTCGCCGCCGCCTGATCCATCGGTCGGCTCGGCCCGGTCGCCGGAGACCTATGAGTCCTCGTTCGTCACCCAGCGCGAGGCATCGTCGTCCTCCAACAGCTGGCCGAGGGCGGTGAGCACTCGGAGCGCATCCTCCCGGTCGAAGGCATTGGCCTTTGGGCGGAGCATGGCCACGGATCGGCGGAGCAGCTCCACCTCGTGGGCGTTCATCAAATCGGTCCGGTCGATCATGTCTTCAACCTTGACTCGAACACTCGTTCGAGTCAAGTCATGCAAATGTGGACTACTTTGGCCGTCGGGGGTCGACGAGACCAAGGGAGCTACGCGAACGGGGTCGGGAGGTGCTAGCAAGGAACCCGCAGCACGCCCGACCCCTGCGAGGAGCATTGCGCCACCATGGACATCGTCGCCGTCATCGGCAATCCCAACCCCGGCGGGCGGACGACTCGCGTGGCCGAGGCGGTCGGCGCGGCGATCGCTGCCGGCGCCGACGGAGAGGCCTCGGTCGAGACGATCGAGTTGGCCGAGGTCGCTCCTCATCTCTTCGAGTGGGGCAACGAGGATGTCGCCGCCCTCACGGCTCGGGTCACCGGGGCCGATGTGGTCGTAGCGGCGTGCCCTACCTACAAGGCCACCTACACCGGGCTCCTGAAGGCGTTCCTCGACAACTACGGCAACGACGGCCTCGCCGGCTGCCGGGCCGTGCCGGTGATGGTCGGCGCGGCCCCGAATCACGCCCTGGCCCCCGAGGTCCACCTCCGACCCCTGCTCGTCGAGCTCGGCGCCTCGGTTCCGAGCCGCGGGCTCTACGTCCTGGAGTCGCAGGTCGACGACCTCGACGCCGTCATCGGGCCCTGGGCCGAGCACGCCGTCCCACTACTGACCTGAACACCGTCACTCCCCCTCCCCCACAACGACCTCGCCCCCCGGCTGCTCCGGTTCCAGGTCGACGAGTTGGGCGGGGAACCCGGGCGCGCGGATGGTCAGACCGGTCGCCTCCTCCAGGCGCCGGATCACGTTCGGTGACCACTCGTCGGGTCCGTAGCGGTCGTGCGCGTCACGGAAGATGTCGTGCAACATCGGTGCCAGCTCAACCGGCACACCGGCCCGCTCGGCAACGCCAGCGAACAACCCGACGTCTTTCACCACGAGCTCCATCGTGAAGTTGATGTCGCGGCTGCCGTTGAGGATGACCTGGCTCTCGGTCTCGTGCACGAACGAGTTGCCAGACGAGATCCTGATCGCCTCGTAGGTGGTGGCGAGATCCATCCCGGCCGCTCCGGCGGTGGCGAGCGCCTCACACAACGACACGAGATTGGCGGTCGCCAGATAGTTCGTCACCACCTTCAGGACCGACGCCGACCCTACAGGCCCGGTATGGAGGACCCGCCGTCCCATCACACTGAGCACCGGCAGCACCCGTTCGAAGACCGCTCGATCGCAGCCAGCGAAGATGGAGATGTTGCCCGTTGCTGCGCGGTGGCAACCTCCCGACACCGGACAGTCGACGGTCGACCCGCCAGCCGCGGCCACCGCGGCGGCCAACCGCCTCACCTCGGACTCGTCGGTCGTGCTCATCTCGGCCCATACCGAGCCGGAACCGAGGCCGCTCAAGACCCCGTCGGTCGCTTCCATGACCTCGGCGCTGATCGCCGGGCTCGGCAGGCAGGTGACGATGAGATCGGAGCCCGCGGCCAGCTCGCGGGGCGAGTCGGCCAACCTCGCGCCAGCATCGAGCAGCGGCTGAGTGGCCGTCGGATCGAGATCCCGGACCACCAGCGGGTAGCCGTTGCGCAGGAGCGATCCGGCGAGCTTGCCCCCGACGTTGCCCAGGCCGATGAAACCGATCGTCTCGATCACTGCAGGTCCTCTCGTCGAGTGCCGGTACGAGTGAACCATCCGACAAGAGGACGTGCCAGATGGTCGGACCCCGGGCGACACGGTCACCAAGGTGATGACCGTCATGACCGACCGCCGGACCCGGCACCTCCCGGTCGTCGACCAAGGCCGGCTGTGCGGGCTGATCAGCATCGGTGACGTCGTCAAGGCCCGCCTGGGCGACGTCGAGCTCGAGAACCAGATCCTGCGCGAGCTCGCCCGTTCGCACGGCTGAGCACTCGAGCCGTCGACCACGAGCATTGCCGAGCACCGGCCAAGGCGCGCATCGACGTAGCTGGATCCCGCGCGCCGAATCACAGCTCGGCGGTGAGGAAAGCGTCGGTCGCATCACCGACGCCCAAGCCGAGCGAGCCGACGCCCACGTCGAGCAGCAGCACCCCCCGATCGCCCGACGGCACGATCGAGCCGGAGTAGTCGACCCCGCCGATCCGGGCCACCACCCGAGGGTGAGCCTCGAGCGCCTCCGCTGCGTAGCGGGGCACGCTGAGGCCCG
>JAOTYQ010000166.1 GCA_029861725.1 Acidimicrobiia bacterium
CGACCGGACCCGAGAGGGACGTGATGATGTTCGATTCCCGGCCCGCGTTCGACCCACAGCAACAGCTGCTCGAGCAGCGCACCGTGATGATCAGCGGACCGCTCGACACCACGAAGGCGTCCGAGGTCGCAGCGCTGCTGATGACGCTCGACGGTCGCTCCTCGAAACCGGTCGACCTCATCGTCAACAGCACCGGCGGCCCAATCGCCGATGCCCTGTCGCTGCTCGACGTGCTCCAGCTGATGCGGGCCCCGGTCACGACCACCTGCGTCGGCGCCGCTACCGGCACCGCCGCTGCGGTCGTCGCCTGTGGCACCGGTGAGCGGCTCGCCACCGCCAGGGCCTCGTTCTCGTTGCGGTGCTCGGCCACCGAGGCCGTCGAGGGCACCGCTGAGGACCTCGCGGTCCGAGCTCACCAGCTCACCGAGGCCCGGGCCCGGCTCGTCGAGGCCGTGGCCGGCGCGACCGGCCAGCCCGCCGAGTCGATCAGCGACGCCGTCGACCGCGGCGGCCACCTCGGAGCCGACGAGGCACTGGCCTTCGGACTGATCGACCGGATCGTCGACCGGGCCCAGGGCCGATGACGACTCGGCTGCGTCTCGGGAGGGCACCGAGCGGGAGCGGTCATTGCTGACGGCGCCGGTCTCGTCACGCTAGCGTCCGGTGATGGTCGGACCGAACCGTCGGTGAGCGGAGCTGCCGATGGACTTCCAAGACTTCACGTTGATCGCGGTCGGCATCCTCGCCTTCGCGCTCGTGTCGGCCCGAATCGCCGGGTGGGCGGTCACCATGCCGATGGCCTTCGTCACCCTCGGCGCTGTGACCGATGCCGTCGGTCTGGTGTCGCTCGAGGTCGAGACCGAGGGCGTCGCCCTCATCGGCGAGATCACGCTCGCCGTGATCCTCTTCGGCGATGCGGTGCGCATCGACCTCGGAGCGTTGCGACGCGAACTCGGGCTCCCCGTTCGGCTGCTCTCGATCGGCCTCCCGCTGACGATCGTCGTCGCCACCATCGCGGTGGCAGTGTTGGTGCCGGCGATCTCGTTCTGGGAGGCCGCCCTCGTCGGCGCAATCCTCACGCCGACCGACGCCGCGCTCGGCCAGGCGGTGGTCGAGGACCAGTCGGTGCCGCAGCGAGTCCGCCAGGGCCTCAACGTCGAGTCGGGTCTCAACGACGGCATGGTCGTTCCCGTCGTGGCCCTGTTCACCGCGTTCTCCATCGGCGAGTCCGACTCCGACCTCGGCTTCTGGGTTGCCTTCGTCGGCGAGCAGATCGGGCTCGGCACCGTCATCGGGGCCGCCGCCGGGGCCGGTGGTGGTTGGCTGCTCAGCCACGCCATGGACCGGGGCATGGTCGAGGGAATCTACGCCCAGCTCGGCACCCTCGCCATCGGGTTCGGAGCGTTCGCCGCCGCCGTGGCAGCCGGGGCCAACGGCTTCATCGCCGCGTTCGTAGCCGGGCTCTCGTTCGGCGCCGTGATGGGCATGGAACGGGCCGACCATCTCGACGAGTACACCGAGGACACCGGCCGGCTGCTGGCCATGGTGGCCTTCTTTCTCTTCGGCAACCTCTTCGTCAACGACGCGATCTCGGCCACGACCGTCGCCATCATCATCTGCTCGGTGGCGACGCTGACGGTCGGGCGGATGCTGCCGGTGGCCCTGGCGATGATCGGGATGGGCCAGAACTGGCGGACGACGCTGTTCGTCGGCTGGTTCGGGCCTCGCGGCCTCGCCTCGATCCTGTTCGGGCTGCTGCTGCTCGAAGAGGCACTGCCCGGAGCCGAGGAGCTGTTCGCGATCATCGCGTGGACGGTCGTCGTCAGCGTCTTCGCCCACGGACTGACCGCCGCTCGGGGCGCCGCCGCCTACGGACATTGGTACGGGGCGCTCAGCGACGACCACCGCGACGCCATGCCGGAGACCATGCCGGTCGTAGCCCACCGGGCCCGCTGGGCAGCTGACGAGCCCGCATGACCCGACCTGTTGCATCCGAGCCACCGGAGCGGGCGAAGAAACCGGTGTGAGGGTGGACAGTCCTTATCGGGCCGACCAACATCGCCCTGCGGTCGTTCCTACACTGCACAACGGTGAACCTGCGGATTCACGGGCTGGGCGAGGCTACAGAGATCGGGGTCGGCGGATCGGCCACCGTCTATAGCGCGTGTCGCGAGAGCGACGGCGAAGCCGTCGCGGTCAAAGTGTTGAACCAGACCGATCCGGTATTCGTCGAGCGGTTCCGGCGCGAGCGCCAGGTCCTCACCACGCTCAGCCGGAGCCCGAGGATCGTCACCGTCCACGAGGCCGGGACGACCGAAGCCGGTCGCCCCTACCTCGTCCTCGAGCTGTGTCGCTCATCGCTGCTCGACCGGATCAACGACGAGGGCCCGCTCGATCCTCGCGAAGCCTGCCGCATCCTGGCCGGCATCGCCGAGGCGGTGGCCGACGCCCACCTGACCGGGGTGGTACACCGGGATATCAAGCCGGCCAACATCCTGCTGTCGATGGCCGGCGAGTACCTCGTCGCCGACTTCGGCATCAGCACCGTGATCGGCTCGACGACGACCGAGACCGTGGCGATGGCCTTTACCGCCGGCTATGTCGCGCCCGAGACCCTGGCCGGGAACCCGGCGAGGGCCGGGGCCGACGTCTACGCGCTGGGTGCCACCCTGTTCCACCTGATCACGGGAGCGGCCCCGTTCACCTCCGCCGATGGCGAAGCGAACATCTTCGCCATCGCCAACCGGGTGGCCAACGAGCCCGTCCCCGATCTCCGCCTCGACGGTGTGCCCGACGACGTCTGCCAGCTGATCGAGGCCGCTCTGGCCAAGGACCTGGCGCGTCGCCCTGCCGCCGTTGAGCTGCATCGCCTGCTCGCTCTCGCAGCCGATGGCAGCGACGAACCTGCTCCAACGCCCGAGGCGCCATACGGCCCGACGGTCCAACCGCGGCCTCCGGCGTCCCCGCCGAGCGCAGCGCTCACGACGCCGCCCTCCATCCCTCGCTACAACAACCTGGTGTTCGTCGGTCGGGTCGAGGGCGGATCGGTGTTCACCGGAATCGACACCGCCGAGCCCGAGCCCGGGTCCGGTCAGGACGAGTCGACGGCCGATCGAGCCGTCTCGATCAGGGTGCTCGATGGCCGAGAGTTCGACCCTGCTCAGCGGAAGGCTTTCCGCGCCGACCGCGTCGCGTTGCAGTCGTTGTCGGCCCATCCGCGGCTCGCTCCGCTCCTCGATCACGGGTACACGGCCGACGGGCGACCCTTCGACGTCAGCCGAGTCCTCGGGGAGACGACGATGCAGCGGATCGTGGCCGATGGCGGTGCGTTGCCCTGGCCCCGCATGGTCGAGGTAGGGATCATGGCGGCCTCGGCGCTGGAGGTTCTCCACCGAGAGGGCTTCACCCACGGCAACGTCGTTCCCTCCAGCCTCATCGTGCTCGACGACGGCGAGGTCGTGCTCGCCGACTACGGTGCCGCTGCGCGGTCGCAGGAAGCGACCGGCGCCGACCTCGACTGGCGGGCTCGCGACCTCCGGGCGTTGGGCGTCACGCTGCTCGAGCTCGCCGGTGTCGTGGCGCCAGCCAGCTCGCGGACCGATATCGCCACCGCTTCGCATCCTCTGCCCAACGACTGGTCCACTGCGATCGCCGCGAGCGAGTCGCTGACCCACGGACCGGTCTCGCTGCTCGAGCTCCTCGAAGCGCTCGCCCGTTTCGGTGACGCGCCCGACCAACCGGCTCGCACTGCCTATGCCGTGACCTGCAGCCTGCACGATCTCCAGGTCGGTCTCGGCATCAGCCCAACGCCGCTCCTCGTCGACCCCCCGGTCGTGGCGGCTCCTGCGGTCGATCAGCAGTGGCCCCCGCCAGTGTTCGATCCGAGCTCGACCGCGAGCGCAACGGAGCTGAGCAGGCCCGTCTCGTGCGCAGTTTCGCCTTTCGAGGGAGTCGCTGAGCAGGCAACCGCCACGACCGACCTGAGCGAAGCGATCGCAGCAGCAGCCACATCGAGTTGCGCCAGCGGTGGGCCGGAGCCGGCGGGATCGGGCGGTGTGCTCGGCCACGGAGTCGGTGGGGCCGATCGGGCTGGATCGGGTGCCGCAGCTCGATCGACGACCGCGGTCCGGCCCGGGGGGCGCACCCTGATCGTCCATGCCGGCGACCTCGTCGACCGGGCCGAAGCTCGGGCCCGGTCGATGATCGGCTTGCTCGGCGGAGTCCTGGCGTGCCTCGTACTCCTCGGTGGCGTGTACCTCGTCGTGCAACGGCAGGCTCCGAGGGGCGGGTCCGATCTCGCGGCGCCCGGGTCCCGGACATCGACCTCGGCCTTGGTGGCGGCGATCGTCCCCGTCGTCACGGATATCGATGAGGTGGCGGCGTCGGCCCGGATCCGCAACGCCGGCTTCGAGGTCGAGGTCACCAGGGCGTTCGACCCCGAGGTTCCGAGGGGGGAGGTCGTGTCGAGCACGCCAGCATCGGGCTCTTCGGCCGAGATCGGCACCGTGGTGTCCCTCGTCGTGTCTCGTGGCAGCGAGCCCGACTGCGTCGGATCGACCGAGCAGGGAGTCCGCCGCCAGCTCGAGGATCGCAACCTGGCGCTGGCCGGGGTGACCCGAAGCCACAGCGAGACCGTCCAGGCCGAACTGGTGATCCGCTGCGTTATCTACGACGCCACCGAGACCGCCATCATCGTCGTCTCCGACGGACCGAGGGCCGACGCCGACGGCTAGCGAGGCCACAGAGGTTGTGTCGGGCCGGGTGCCCTGGTTCACTTGAGCCGATGAGCTGTCACGCCACCGACCTCGCCGAGCGGGCTTCGAGCTCGCTCGATCGCGGCCGTACCGGCACTCGGCAGCGTCTCGTAGTACTTGTGTAGCGCACGCTCGGAGTTCCAGACGCGTGCGCAGAGCCTCCCAAGCAGCGGGGAGGCTTTGTTGCTTTTGCCACCGACGAACCCACAGGAGCCAGGACCATGTCGCTCGAAGGGACCGAGCTGAACGGGGGCCAAGCCCTCATCAAGAGCCTCGAGATGGAGGGGGTCGAGGTGATCTTCGGCTACCCCGGCGGGGCCATCCTCCCGGTGTACGACCCGATCATCGACTCGAAGATCCGTCACGTGCTCGTCCGGCACGAACAGGGCGCAGGTCACATGGCCGAAGGCTACGCCCACGCCACGGGCAGGCCCGGGGTGTGCATGGTGACGAGCGGACCGGCGGCCACCAACGTCGTGACACCACTCGCCGACGCCCACCTCGACTCCGTGCCCATGGTGTGCATCACCGGCCAGGTGGCGATGCCGGCCATCGGGACCGATGCCTTCCAGGAGTGCGACACCACGGGGATCACCCGGTCGGTCACCAAGCACAACATGCTCGTCACCGCTGCCGCGGACATCCCGGACGCCATCGCCGAGGCGTTCCACATCGCCACGACCGGACGGCCAGGGCCGGTGCTGGTCGACATCCCGAAGAACATCGTCGATGCGAACAACCCCGACGCCTACTTCACCTACCACCACCCCCGGTCGGTCGATCTGCCCGGCTACAAGCCCGACCAGACCCCGCCAGCCGAGTCGATCGAGGCGGCGGTCGACCTGCTGCTGACCGCCAAGCGGCCGGTCCTCTACGTCGGCGGTGGCGTGCTCAAGGCCAGGGGAGCCGAGGCACTTCTCCAACTGGCCGAGGTCGGGAACCTCCCGGTGGTCACGACGCTCATGGCTCGGGGGGCGTTCCCCGACAGCCACGAGCTCTGTCTGGGGATGCCCGGAATGCACGGCAACTACGCTGCGGTCACTGCGATGCAGCGCAGCGACCTCCTGCTGGCGATGGGGAGTCGGTTCGACGACCGGGTCACGGGCAAGGTCGGGGCCTTCGCCCCCGACGCGAAGGTGATCCACGTCGACATCGACCCGGCCGAGCACGGCAAGGTTCGGATTCCCGACGTGTCCGTCGTCGGCGACTGCCGGATCGCCATGGAGCTGATGAACACCGAGATCGACCAGCGGGGCGGAGCGAGGGCCTTCGCCGATCACACCCCCTGGCGTCAGCAGCTGTCGGGATGGCAGGAGAAATATCCGCTCACCTACGAGCAGTCCGGCCCTGGCGACTACCTCAAGCCCCAGTACGTCATCGAGCGGTTGCGCGACGGCTGCCCCGACGACACGATCGTCGCGTCCGGAGTCGGTCAGCACCAGATGTGGGCGAGCCAGTACTGGAACTTCAACTACCCATACACCTGGATCAACTCCGGTGGCCTCGGCACGATGGGGTTCTCGATCCCAGCGGCGATCGGGGCCAAGGTCGGCATGCCCGACCGGTTAGTGTGGGCCGTCGACGGCGACGGCTGCTTCCAGATGACCGCTCAGGAACTGGTAACCGCCTCGGTGGAGCGGATCCCGATCAAGGTCGCCCTGATCAACAACGCCTACCTCGGCATGGTCCGGCAGTGGCAGGAGCTGTTCTACGAGGAGCGGTACTCCGAGGTACACCTCACCCACGACATGCCCGACTACGTCAAGTGGGCGGAAGCGATGGGCTGTGTGGCGTTCCGGGTGGAGGATCCCGACGAGGTCGAGCTCACCATCGCCAAAGCCAACCAGATCAACGACCAGCCGGTCGTCGTCGAGTTCCGGTGCATCAGCTCCGAAAAGGTCTACCCCATGGTGCCGGCCGGCGGTTCGAACGACGAGATCCTCGTCGACCCGTCTCAGCGCACCGAAGGAGAGCAATCATGACCGCGAACGGGACCGAGGCGGAGACCGAGCAGACGATCGTCGTGCTCGTCGAGAACAAGGCCGGCCTGCTCGCCCGGGTGGCCGACCTGTTCGCTCGCCGCGGCTACAACATCGTGTCGCTGGCCGTCGCCCCCACCCACGACCCGGCCTTCAGCCGCATCACGATCGTCGTCGACGTCGAGTCGGCACCGCTGGAGCAGATCGTCAAGCAGCTGTTCAAGCTGATCCACGTCGTCGAGATCGCCGTGCTCGAGTCAGGCTACGCCGTCGAGCGCGAGCTGCTCCTCGCCACCGTCGAAGCGCCGACGGCGACCCGAGGGCAGATCGTCGAGCTGGTCGACATCTTCGAGGGCAAGATCCTCGCCGTTTCCAGCGGTCGGCTAACCGTGAGCCTCGACGGCCGACCCGACAAGCTCGACGACTTCGAAGCGCTGCTCCACGACTACGACATCGTCGAGCTCCAGCGATCGGGCCGCATCGCGCTGCCCAAGATCGGGCGCCAAGTGCCCCGGCTCCGAGCCGTGGGCTGAGCCCGCAGCTACCGTTCAACCCCGTTCTTCACACCGTCCACCCCGCAAGCCTCCTGGAGGATGACCAATGGCCAACATCTACTACGAAGCCGACGCCGACCGCTCGCTCATCGCCAACCGTAAGGTGGCGGTGCTCGGGTATGGCTCACAGGGCCATGCCCACGCCCTCAACCTGAAGGAGTCGGGGATCGACGTACGGGTCGGCCTCCGCGACGGCTCGTCGTCTGCCGCCAAAGCGGCCGAGGCCGGGTTGGCGGTACGGTCGATCGCCGACGCCGCGGCCGAGGCCGACCTGATCATGATGCTGATGCCCGACACCGAGATGGGCGCCATCTACACCGAGCACGTCGAGCCGAACCTGAGCGACGGCGACGCGCTGTTCTTCGCCCACGGCTTCAACATCCGCTTCGACCTGATCGAGCCGCCGGCATCGGTCGATGTGTGCATGGTCGCCCCCAAGGGGCCCGGTCACCTCGTGCGCCGCACCTATCTGGAGGGCGGCGGGGTGCCGGCCCTGATCGCCGTCGAGCAGGACGCCTCCGGCAACGCCAAGGGCCTTGCACTCGCCTACGCCGACGCGATCGGGGGGGCAAGGGCTGGGGTGATCGAGACGACCTTCACCGAGGAGACCGAGACCGATCTGTTCGGCGAGCAGGCCGTGCTCTGCGGGGGCACCACCGCCCTCGTCCAAGCCGCGTTCGAGACGCTCGTCGACGCGGGGTACCAGCCCGAGGTGGCGTACTTCGAGTGCCTGCACGAGCTGAAGCTGATCGTCGACCTCATGTACGAGGAGGGCATCGCCGGCATGCGATACTCGGTGAGCGACACCGCCGAGTACGGGGACCTGACGCGAGGCCCCCGGGTGATCAACGACGCAGTCCGGGCCGAGATGAAGGTCATGCTCGACGAGATCCAGACCGGCAAGTTCGCCCAGGAGTGGGTGGCCGAGGCGCGCTCCGGTCGACCGAACTTCCTCCGGCTCGAAGCCGAGGGCCACGACCACCCGATCGAGAAGGTCGGCAAGGAGCTGCGGGCGATGATGCCGTGGATCTCCGAGGGCAAGGCCAGCGTGCGCGAGACCTCGGGCGGTCAGGGGTAGGCGCAGGGGGTCGCGGCGGTCGTCCGGGGCCCGTCAAGCGGCAACGAGATGAGGCGGTGTCGACATCGGACGCTGCTTGAAGACGAAGCGGCGCCGGGCCTGAGCAAAGCCAGAGCGGTTGTCGAACATGTCGCGACTCATCTGCCCCAGCTCCTCGACGCGGTACGCCTCGAGCGGCTTTCGGTCTTCGTCGCGCTCACGTTGCCGGCGCTTTGCTCTGATGAGCGCTCCCAGTACCGAGCTCCCTGCCAAGTCGAGGGTGCGGGAGAGCACCTCGTCTTCGAACTCGTCCCGATCGCCGTCCAGCACGTCATCGACCAGGCCGATGCGGGCGGCGTGGGCTGCGCCGACGGGTAGACAATCCTGGGTGAGGACCTCGGCGTTGGCCGGACCAACGCGGCGAGGCAGCGAGTAGGTCCAGTACTCCGAACCGTAGAGGCCCATGGTCGCGTAGTGCGGGTTCAAGACCACCGACTGCCGGAGGTAGACGCGGTCGGCGCCCAGCGCCAGCATCACGCCACCGGCGCCGGCGTTGGCTCCGATCGAGGACACGACGAGCTGGTCGGTACAGGTGATGATCGTCCGGCACAGATCGTCGATGGCATTGATGTTGGCCCACGCCTCCGCCACCGGGTTGTCGGCCGCCTCGATCACGTTGAGGTGAATGCCGTTCGAGAAGGTCTCGCCGCCTCGGAGCAACAACACCTTCGTGTCTTGCTCGGTCGCCCGCCGGAGGGCGGCGGTCAGCCGCCGGCACTGGGGTGTCGACATCGCGCCGTTGTAGAAGTCGAAGCTCACGACGCCCACGTCCCCCCTTCGCTCGTAGGTGACGTCGTCACGGCGACCGTGTACGGGGACAGCCGGATCGCCAAGCGTCGTCGGGACATCCACCAGCCGATCCCTGAGCAGGGCAGCCGCTGGGAGCTTGATCGATCGCTCTGTCTCGGTCGGTACCGGCTTGGCCTGGCCAACCCAGAGCGACCCGTCGCCGGTGGTCACGAGGACAGAACCGTGACGAGCCCCGATGATCGTGCCGGGTCGGAGCCGCTCGTCGGGGCCCCGATGAGCATCGAACACGGAGACGTTTCGGCCTCCGAGGATGGTCCGGACTCCCGGGGCGCCATCGGCGGCGCGGATCCGCCGGAGGATCTCGTCGGTCGTTTGTTCCCAGGAGAAGGCCCGGTTGGCTTGCTTCATCGTCGGTCGCAACCGGCCCCAGACGTCCGACCGCCGATAGTCGAGCGGTACGGGAACGAAGTGTGGGTCGCGGGCTTTCGTCGCGATCTCGTCGATCATGTCGACGGCTGCGTCGGCCACGGCCCCGTTGTACAAGCTGCCCTTCCGGACCGGCTCGGTGGCCAGGCCGAAGGTTCGGGTCGCCCAGATCGGGCCGGCATCCATCTCCTCCACCGCCTGGAGTGCGGTGACGCCCCATTTCGGGTGCCCTTCGGCGATCGCCCAGTCGAGCGAAGACGGTCCCCGGTCACCAGTAGGTCCGGGATGGATGATGATTGTCCGGTACCGTCGCCACACGGCTTCCGGGACGCGGTCCTTCAGGAAGGGGCAGATGATGAGCTCAGGATCGATGCTCCGAGCCGCAACGTCGATCGGCGTGGCGTCGGACGCAAGGTGGACCGCGACATCGTGGCCCAACGCTCGGAGCCGGATCCAGAACCGCTGGCTCAGCCCGTTGAACGCCGAGCAAAGAAGCATGATCTTCATCGACTATCCCCCAACTGGTGGATCTACCCAGTTCTGCAAGAGTAAGATGCCGCCCCGCCCCTCGAGATACGTGAATCTCGGTCGATCGTCGTCGTCGCCGGGTGCCGGTCGGGGTCGGTAGCAGCGAGCCGCCGCCGGCGCGAGATGGATCACCCGGTGCGAGCTTCGGTAGCGTCGAGCCCATGGATGGTCACGACGCAATCGCACAGGCTCTCGCCGATCAAGGTGTCGACACGATGTTCGGTGTCCTGGGCGACGGGAACTTGTTCATCGCCGAGTCGATGATGCGGAACAACGGGCTGCACTACGTCGCCGCCACCCACGAGGCCAATGCGGTGCTGGTGGCCGAGGGCTGGGGACGGGCCGCCGGCCGTCTCGGGGTCGCAACGTGTACGCACGGCCCAGGGCTGTCGAACACGATCACCGCTCTGATCGAGGGCGTGCGGAACCGGACGCCGTTGCTCCTCG
>JAOTYQ010000757.1 GCA_029861725.1 Acidimicrobiia bacterium
CGACACTTACCACGTCGACCGGAACACGCTGGGGCTGCGCCAGGTCAGGGTGGGTCACAAGGAGGTCCGCATCGTTGGCACCGCCGACGGAGACCAGGTCGAGGCCCTCAGCGGCGATGATGCCTGGGCCCGGGTCCTCACCGACACCGAGGTGCAGGAGGTGGCCAAGATCAGCATGGCGATCGAGGACCACTACGGAGCCGCCCAGGACATCGAATGGGCCTACGTCGGCCCCGACCTCTACATCGTCCAATCGCGTCCGATCACGACCCTCGACGCCGACGCCGCAGTCAGGCCGGCCGAGGAGCCGCTGCTTCGAGGCCTCGGCGTCGGGTCGAGCCCGGCCACCGGGATCGTACGGATTCTCACCTCACCCAAGGAGGGAGCGAAGCTGGCGGCAGGCGAGATCCTGGTAGCCGAGATGACCTCGCCCGATTGGGTGCCGATCCTCCGCCGGACCGCCGGTCTGATCACCAACGCCGGCGGGAGCACTTGCCACGCGGCCATCGTCAGCCGAGAGCTCGGCGTACCGGCGGTCGTCGGCACCCGCCAGGCGACAACCGTCCTCCGAGACGGCGATCTGGTCACCATCGACCCCAGCGCCGGGCAGGTCTTCGCAGGGGTCCACACGGCCGGCCCTTCCACGCCTTCGATCGTCACGCCGGCGACCTCGGTGGCCGTGCCCCCATTGGCCACCAAGCTCTACGTCAACCTGGCGATCGCCGAGCGTGCTGCCGACGCGGCCGCACTGCCCGTCGACGGCGTCGGTCTCCTCCGGGGCGAGTTCATGGTGACCGATTCGCTCGAGGGCCGCCACCCCCGCGATCTGATCGAGAAGGGCGAGAGCGACCGGTTCGTCGAGCGGATGTCAGCGTCGCTGTCGACGATCGCTGCCGCCTTCGCCCCCCGCCCGGTCGTCTACCGGACGATGGACTTCCGGAGCAACGAGTTCCGCGAGCTGACCGGAGGCGACCGGTTCGAGCCGGTCGAGCAGAACCCGATGATCGGCTTCCGCGGGTGCTACCGGTACATCCAGGATCCCGTGACCTTCGCCCTCGAGCTCGACGTGATCGCCCGGGTTCGGGACGAGCTCCCGAACCTTCACCTCATGATCCCGTTCGTCCGGACGTCCTGGGAGCTCGAAGCCTGTCTCGAGGCGATCGATCACAGCCCGTTGGGCACGCATCGTGGTTTGAAGAAGTGGGTCATGGCCGAGGTCCCTTCGGTCATACCCCGGATCCCCGAATACGCAGGCCTCGGCATCGACGGCGTATCGATCGGCAGCAACGATCTGACCCAGCTCATGCTCGGCGTCGATCGCGACAGCGAGGTCCTCGCTGACCTCTTCGACGAGAGTGACGCTGCCGTGCTGTGGGCGATCGAGCACATCGTCACCTCGTGCCGGACTTCAGGGCTGACGTCGTCGCTGTGTGGGCTGGCCCCGTCGGCGAATCCGACCTTCGCGGAGCATCTCGTGAGGTTCGGGATCGACTCGATCTCCGTCAACGCCGATGCCGTGCCCGACGCCCTCCGGGTAGTGGCCGCGGCCGAACAGCGCCTCCTCCTCGATGAGTGCCGGGGCATGAGCGACCGGCGGTAGGCGGTGTGACCAATGGCCCTGCCTCGACCGCCGCTGGTCCGCTCTGATGATCCCATGAAAGTCAGCGAAGAGACCCCGCAGTCGGTAAGCGACGTGATGACCGCCGATCTGGTGGCCGTCCTCCCCGAGGACCACGTCGGTCGGGCCCGTGACCTGATGCTCTCGGTCGGCATCCACGCGATCCCGGTGATGGAAGGCAACGACGTCGTCGGTATCGTCACCAGCACCGACCTCATCGACGACTGGCCCGACGAGGAGCCGCTGACCTCGATCCTGACCCCGGTTCCCACATCGATCCACATCGACGCCTCGATCCAGGAAGCGGCCGAGGTGATGATCAGCCAGCGGATCCATCACCTGCTCGTGGCCGACGACCGTGAAGTGGTCGGCATCCTGAGCAGCTTCGACCTGCTCGGAGCATTGACCCGTAGCTGAACCGCTCACCAACCCCGCCGGCCCGCAAAGGAGAGCCCACACCATGCCGGAAACGATGAGTACGAGCGCGGAGCGCCCAACGCCTCAGCCCAAGGACTTCGTCGCTCGGCACACCGAGCTGAAGCAGGGCTTCCGGACCTTGCACCGGGAGCTCCCAGGCCCGATGGCTGGCTTCAACAGCCTGCACGCCGCGGCTGTCCAGGATGGGGTGCTGACCCGCGCGACCAAGGAGCTGATCGCCCTCGCCATCGGCATCTGCGGGCACTGCGACGGGTGCATCGCCTTCCACGTCCACGATGCGCTGAAGGCGGGCGCTACGCGGGCCGAGGTCGAGGAAGCGATCGGGGTCGCCATCCTGATGGGCGGCGGAGGTGCGGCCGTGTACGCCTCCGACGCCATGACGGCGCTCGACCAGTTCGAGACCACCTCGACGTGACCGACGCCTGGAGTCCGGCGGTCGCCGCGTGGAGTCCGGCGGTCGCCGAGACCCACATCTCGACGGTGTTCTTCGCCGGGAACCGGGCCTACAAGGTGCTGAAGCCGGTACGGACTAGCTTCCTCGACCAGTCGACGACGGCATGCCGGCTCGACGCCGTCGAACGGGAGCTCAACCTGAACCGCCGGATCGCACCCGATGTCTATCTCGGCACCGCCGACGTCGTCGAGAACGGTGACGTGGTCGACCGGATGCTGGTCATGCGCCGGATGCCCGCCGACCGGCGCCTGCCCGCGCTCATCGGCACCGATGAGCTCGATCCATGCCTC
>JAOTYQ010000758.1 GCA_029861725.1 Acidimicrobiia bacterium
CCTGGCCCACCCATGAATCTGCCACGCCTAGCTTATAGAATAGCGAACTCCTGATCGCACGAGTCGCCCAGCTCGAAACAAGCTGGGCTCCGACTCGCCGCCACATCGGAGTCAGCTCTGAGCGTTCGATGGTCGCACGAGGAACCGATCGGGACAGCGCCGGTGGATGGCCCACCAGCAACGAAGGTCCCACCGTGTCCGTTACCCAGGGTCGGGGCGACTCGGGCGCCCCGACCCTGCTGGAGCCGATACCGTTGCTGCCGCCGGATCGCTGACGCACGTGTACGCACCCGAGACTCAGTTCTGCTGGAGTCCTTCGATGATCTCCGTTCTACTCAAGTCGATCGTCAAGAGATCACCCTTGAGCGCTGTTGCCCACAGGCTGTACTACGCACTCGGGTTCCAGAGCCAGAACGCCGCCTACGATCAGCAAACCGTCGAGGTGATGAAGCGATGTCTCGGAGAGCGGTCGATAGGCGTCGATGTCGGAGCGAACACCGGTGACATCCTGA
Organism: Acidimicrobiia bacterium; assembly: GCA_029861725.1. Taxonomy (GTDB): domain Bacteria; phylum Actinomycetota; class Acidimicrobiia; order Acidimicrobiales; family SZUA-35; genus CADEDH01. The sequence continues at coordinate 513 of JAOTYQ010000758.1, forward strand.
GCGAGATGGTGGCGATCGCGCCGAAGGGAGAACACTACGTCTTCGAGCCCATCCCCCAATTGGCTCGAAAGCTCGGAGAGCGCCACCCCGGTCTCCACGTCTACGAGGTGGCGCTGAGCGACTGCAAGGGCGAGTCAGATTTCCAGCACTTCGTGAACATGAGTGGCTACAGCGGCTTGGGCGTCAGGAACGCGAGGTCGGTCCCCTCTGGCGGGAGATCAGAGGTCGCCACGATACGCGTGCGCACCGACAGGTTGGACGACATTGTGCCGGCCGACACCAAGATCGACTTCATGAAGCTCGACATCGAGGGTGCAGAGCATGCAGCAATGAAGGGCGCCTTCAACACGATCGTCAGGTCCAAGCCGCTCATCGTCTTCGAGGCCAGCAAGGAGACGTTATGCCTGTTCGACGTCACCCCCCACGCGATCTACGACTACCTGACCGGTGATTGTCGGCTGAACGTCTCGACCATGAAGCGATGGTTGAATGGTGGCCCTGCGCTCTCCCGGCGCGCGTTTTGGAGCTCGATCACCTTTCACCTCGATACGTATTTCATCGCCTATCCGGAGAATCGCATCGCCGCTCGGCCCACCCAGGCGGCATGAGTTTCCACTCCTCATCGGTCATATCGCCATGCGTCGTGCGCTATGTTTGCGCGTTTGCGATCGTGGTCGGGGTCCACGAATTGATCCTGATCAATAACCCGACCCAACAGCGGGCAATCCCACCGCCTGAACAGCATACATGTTCCGAACAGGCTCTCAGCTCAGACCCTGTCGTGAAAATGTTCGCTAGTGGGGGTGGGATTGACCTGGGGTGTGGTCGGGTCTGCCATAGAATCGAATTCGTGAACGACGACAGCATCGACACGATCAAGACCTGGCATACGACTCATGGGATATGACCGATGAGGAGTGGGCGACTATCGAGGAGTTCTTCGTGACCTACTCCCAGCCGGGAACAATCGGACGGCCAGCCAAGTGGGACAAGCGTGACATCGTGAATGCTGTGTTCTATGTGTTGGCCACAGGCTGTCAGTGGCGGGCCCTCGCCGAGAGGTATCCGCATTGGAACACGGTTCACCGGTACCACAAGTCGTGGTCCGAGGACGGGACCTGGGAAGCGGTCGCTGCCCATGTGGTCGGCCGGGTCCGTGAGCGCGAGGGCCGTGAGGGGCAACCCTCAGCGGGTGTGATTGATGCTCGCACGGTGCGGGGAGCAGCGACGGTGTGTGGCTCTACCAGGGGATACGATGCCGGCAAGAAGATCTCGGGTCGGAAGGTGTTCGGCGTGGTCGACACCTGTGGGCTCCTGATCGCGGTAGCAGTGGTGGCAGCCTTTGGGCGGTTCTGTCGCAGTGTTGGGATCGTGGCCAGCGTGGTGAAACGGGCCAAGGTGAAAGGGTTCGAACCGCTTCCCAGGCGTTGGGTGGTCGAGCGGACCTGGTCCTGGCTGATGAACCACCGGCGACTACAAATCGACTATGAACGCGACCCTGTCACCACTGAGGGGTTCATATGGGCTGCCCAAACCCGACTCGCCCTGCGCAATCTAACGTAAACAACCGAACACCCCTTCACCAGGGTAGACATCCGCGACAGCCTCTTATAGGTCGGGGCTGCATCCTGTTTGTCGGAGTGGGAGGTGACCAGGGTGGTGTCGAAGTCCAACGTCACCCCATGAGCGAGGCCGTCGACGGTGTCCCACACCCGGGCCCTGGCTCCAGCCAGAGCCACAGCGATGCCCCGCAGTTCGGTTGATGTCACCGCTTCGATGGCCCGCCATGCGGTTGGCAGCGACGCCACCGGGCCGAACAACTCGTCCGCCTCGCCCAGAGCGGCGAAGTCGGCCAGACAATCGGCGCCGTTGGCGATCGCCACCGCCAAATGGCTGATCACAACGCCCGGGTCGTGGGTATGCCAGGAGATCCCACACTCGGCCATGGCCTGGGACAGGCCCAGGGTCAGTCCCGACCGGTCGGCCATCTCAGCCAACAACGCCGTCCCCGCCTGCGACAGCGAACCCTGCCCGTCAGCCGATACCAGCAGCGGTCGAACCGACCGATTGCGATGCACCCTCAAGGAGAGCCCTTCTCCTCGGACAGATGAGCTTCAGCAAGCCACATCTCCCCGTCTACAACTTGGGTCAGGAGGGCTCATCCGCGGACGCGCTACCCGCTTACAACACAACCGCGTGAATTCACAGGGCTAGGGAATGCGGCTCTCCACGGTCGACATGTTGGCCGAAACAGGACGGCTTCGACGGAACTTACTTCGTCAC
>JAOTYQ010000167.1 GCA_029861725.1 Acidimicrobiia bacterium
CCGAGGGAGCTCGACCGCCGGCTGCTCGATCGATGCTCGCTGCCCAGCCTCGGCGCCGACGTGCCAGTGGCGCCGGCACAGCAGCCCGTAGGTGATCTCCGGGGCGTCACCGTCGAGCTCGAGCCTCGCCTGGTTCTCGTCGCCCCGGTCGGTATCGCCGACCACCTTCAGCTCACCGGCGGTCACCTGCACCCCGTCGACCAAACGGGCGTTGTGGGTTGCCGGCTGGCCACTCCAGCACCTGGCCTCGACCTGGACCTCCTGGCGGACATCGGCCAGTTCGAGGAACTGGTCTCGTCGCAGACGAGGTAGTCGATCGGGTCTCGCCGCTTCGCCTCCTGTCTCACCAGGTCGACGAGATCGAGCGCTGCTCCGACCTGAACCGCCGTCGCGGTGACGCCCAGCCGGCTCGATACGGCACCGCCTGAGCGATCGAGCTGGGTGAGCAACAAGCCCCGTAGCCCTCAGCGCTTGTCCTGCTCAGGTTGCGGCAGGCTCAGCGTTCTCGGTAGAAGTTCTGTACCGCCCACGACCGGGAGCTGCCCTTGACGTGGCCGACGCCGAGGTGGGTGAAAGCACCCGACACCAGCATGCAGTAGTGGCCGGTGTCGGATTCCCGCCAGCCCTCGAAGTGGATCCGGGCCGCCTGGGAGTCGGGGAACCCGCTCATCCAGGCGATGTTCTCGCCGGTTGCGGCGATCGCGATGCCGATCTGCTCGTAGATCTCGAGCTGTGAACCGCTCGGCCGGTGCTGGAGCTCGTCGCGGCTGTTCATCTCGAACGCCCATGGCCGCGACATCTGCAGCGACACCGGCTCGCTCAAGGTGAAAGCCTCGACCGGGTTCGGGTGACCGGTCGTATCGTCGATCGAGATCCCGTAGAACGGATCGTCGACGCAGCTCGGCATCGGCTTCCGACGAGCCAGCGGACCGGACGGCTCGGCCCGGAGCTCGTTGGTGAGCCGGCGTATTTCCAGCTCGACCGGGTCGAGGCCTCCCGCTGGTGCGGTCGTCGGCGGAGTGGTCGTCGTCGCCGTGGGCGGCGGTGCAGTGGTCGCGGTGGGCGCCGGTGGTTCGGTCGTAGCCGGGGTGGTCGGTGGAGCGGTCGTGGCCGTGGTCGACGGCGGGTCGGTTGTTGGGAGCGTCGTCAGCGTCGTCGATGACACCGCGCCCGTCGTCGCGGTCGACGGTGCTCCGGACGAACTCCGAGTGGTCGGCGTGGCCTCACGATCGGCGACGTCATCGGAGGTCGGGTTGCTGGTGGGAGCCAGGAACGTGGTGGGTGTCGTCGAGGCGGAGCCGACGGCGTCGTTCGTCGGCGCGCCGGCGCCAGAGAAGGTCCCCCCCGCAGCCGATGGCGTGCCGTCGCCGGCGGGATCGGCGATCGACGCACCGTCGCTCGCCGAGTCGCCCAGCGCTATCGGGTCGAGCGGTGACTCGTTGTCGATGAACTGGCCCTCCACCTCTCCGCCGTCAGAGCCGTCGATAGTGGTCAGCCCGAGGAACAACACAGCCAGAGCGGCGAGGAAGGCGACTCCCCCGATCACCAGTGATCGGTCTTCTGGACTCATCGATTCGATCCCGTTCGAACGGCGCCCCGCTCAACCACGCCGTCGACCGTTGTAGCAGCTTCGCGGGCCAAACGCGCCCCGAAGTTCCGTCGGACCCGGAAGGTAGGCTCGTTTCGTGGCTTATCAGTCGCTGTATCGGCGCTATCGCTCGAAAACCTTCGCCGAAGTCCTCGGCCAGCCACATGTCACAACTGCGTTGAAGGCAGCGGTGGCCGAGGGTCGTTATGGGCACGCCTACCTCTTCAGTGGCCCGCGGGGAACCGGGAAGACCTCGACTGCCCGAGTGCTGGCCAAGGCCCTGAACTGCGAGAACCTGACCGACGGGGAGCCGTGTGGCACCTGTGAGAGCTGCGTGGCCATCGAGGGCGGCAAGTCGTTCGACCTCCACGAGCTCGACGCAGCGAGCCACAACAAGGTCGACGACATCCGCGACCTGATCTCCAAGGTCCAGCTCGGCTCACCCGGCCGGACGAAGGTCTACATCCTCGACGAGGTCCACATGCTCAGCTCGGGCGCCGAGAACGCCCTGCTGAAGACCCTCGAGGAGCCTCCCGATCACGTGGTGTTCGTGCTGGCCACGACCGAGCCGCAGAAGGTCGTCCCCACGATCCGGAGCCGGACCCAGCACTTCGAGTTCCACCTGCTCCCGGCCGATGTGCTGGCCGAGCACGTCCGCTCGGTCATCGCCGATGCCGGCCTCGGCGTCGGCGACGAAGCCGTTGATTACGTGCTGCGTCAAGGGGGTGGATCGGCGAGGGACACGCTCTCCGCGCTCGACCTCGTCGCAGCCGCCGGAGGCCTGCCCGAGGGCACCGATACCGCCGAGGCGCTGGTCAGAGCGATCGGGGCTCAGGACTCGGCGCAGGCCATCGCCGCCATCCAGCAGGGTCTCGAGCTCGGGCGGGAGCCGCGAACGATCGGAGAGGACACCCTGGATCTCCTGCGGAACGCCTTCCTGGCGTCGATGGGCGCCCCACTCATCCATCTCAATGATCGGGCCACAGCCATCGCAGAGGAGCTGGCGTCCGAACTGGGGCCGGCTGCGCTGACGAGGTCGCTGGAGGCGATCGGGCAGACGTTGGTCGAGATGCGTCAGGCCCCCGATCCCCGGATCCCGCTGGAGGTCACGCTGCTCCGGCTGACCCGGCACGCCGCCGGCGACGCAGCGGCCCCTGCGACTGAGTCCGGTGGCGACGGTGCGCTGGTGGCCCGCGTCGAGGCGTTGGAGGCCCGAATCGCGGCCTTGGAAGGCCATCAGTCGATCCCGGCGGCCACAGGCGACGACGGGGGCGACGGTGCCGGTCGAGCCCCCCGAGCGCCACGGGCACCTCGTTCCCCGCGCCGAACCGGCGACCACTCGGCCGAGGCTGCGCCAGGCGCCCACGTAGACCCGAAGTCGGAGACGACCCCGCCCTCGACCGACACGCCCTCCGGCACCACCCCGACCTCGACCGACACGCCCTCGGAGACCAACTCGCCCTCGACCGACCCCCAGCCGGAGCCTGCTTCCTCGGCTGCGACCGCCGCAACCGCGGCGGACGAGCTGAGCGTTGCCGACGCCGCCGCCGCCCTCAGGGAGTGCCTCGAAACCGTCACCCAGAAGGTCCGGGCTCGGTTCAAGGGCGGGCAGATCGTCGGGGTCGACGGCTCGACCGTGCGGTTCGGCGTCCCTAACCCGATCCACCGAGACCGCTGCAACGATGTCAAGGGCGATGTCGAGGCCGGCCTGTCGAGCCAACTCGGACGTGCGGTGACCATCGAGGTCGTCCTCGACGAGGCGCCGATCGCCCCGACCGACCCGGCCAAGCTCGAAACCAAGCCAGCTCCGTCGCCGATCGACCGCGCCAACGAAGAGGCCGAGATCGGGCCGGTCACCGAGCTGGCCGACGCCGACGACGGCGGCTCGAACCGAGGTGTTGACCGCATCACCAAGGCCTTTCCCGGCTCCCAGGTGATCGACGCCCCCTCCGACTGACCGACCGAGACCCAGGAGAGCATCGTGAGCAACGACGGTGGATTCGACCTCAACAACCTGATGCAGCAGGCCCAGGCGATGCAGCAGCAGATGGCAGCGGCCCAGGAGCAGCAGGCGGCAACCACGATCACCGGCTCGGCCGGCGGCGGCAAGGTCACCATCGAGGCGACCGGCGGCGGCGAGTTCCGGAACGTGTCGATCGCGGCCGACGCCGTCGATCCCGACGATGTGGAGCTGCTCGAGGAGCTCGTGCTTGCCGCACTCCACGACGTGACCGCTCAGATCGCCGAGCTGCAGAGCTCGGCATTGGGTGACCTGGGCCTCCCTGACCTCGGCGGGCTCGGAGGTCCTCTCGGCGAATGACCGTCGGACCGCCGGAGCCAGTCCTTGGCGAGTTCCGCCATGCGGCGGAACATCGTCCACTCGATCTGCTCGTGTTGGCCAGAACGGCACCCAGATGAGCGCCTACGCCAAGCCGGTCGAGGTGCTGATCGACGAGCTCGGGCGGCTTCCCGGCATCGGCCCGAAGTCGGCCCAGCGGATCGCATTCCATCTCCTCAAGACCGATCGAGTCGACGCCAAGCGCCTCGCCGACGCGGTGATCGCCATGAAGGACAAGGTCTCCTTCTGCGAGCGGTGCTTCAACGTGGCCGAAGGTCCGCACTGCCAAATCTGCAACGATCCCGATCGCGATCCACATCTGCTCTGCGTGGTCGAGGAGCCGAAGGACATCGCAGCGCTGGAGAAGACCGGAGTGTTCAAGGGCCGCTACCACGTCTTGCTCGGTGCCATCAATCCCCTCGAGGGCGTTGGGCCCGAGAGCTTGAAGATTCGGGAGCTGGCTCACAGGGTCGCGGCGGAGGACATCACCGAGGTGATCCTCTGCACCAACCCCAACCTGGAGGGCGAGACGACCGCCGCGTTCATCGCGTCGAAGGTGCTCGCACCGTTCGAGGTGAAGGTGAGCCGGCTGGCCTCGGGGCTCCCGGTCGGCGGCGACCTGGAGTACGCCGACGAGCTGACCCTCGGACGGGCGATCGAGGGACGCCAGCACCTCGAGGGGTAAGCCGTCGAGAAGCCCGACCCGTCAGGCGTCGTTGGCCAACGGTTCGGGCTTCGTGACCATCCAGGGAGAACATTCCCCGGACGCGACGACCGGGTCGGCGGGGAGAGGAATCACCGACCCGGACGTTACCCCGCTACGACGCCCCAGTGACCGTGGCGCGGGCGGTATGGGTAAACCGGCCACTGGAACGTCGTAACGATGTTGCCGTAAGGTTACAACGGTAACGATCCAGTGACAAGGGGTAAATCCAAGTTTTTTCGGATTCACCGCCTTTGTCCAGCATGCCACGGGTGTAAGGGAACGCTCCAATCCGCAGGAAAACGACCGATGGTGTTTCGACATGGAGCTGCAACAAAGTTGCGACTCGCCGGTCGAAAGGTCGCGGATCAGCTTTGCTCGCTGCCCTTGGCGCTCTCGACCGCGCGCTGCATGGCCTCCCTCACGAGGCGTGACAGGGCGTCTTCGTCCTGGGGCTCGATCGCCGGCTCGGCCAGCACCTCGTCGACGTCGGGGATCTCCTCCACCACCGACGCGGTGCCGACCCCGCCGGTCATCGAGCCGACTGGCTGGGGCTCGACCTCCAGTTCGATGACCTCATCAGCGTCGACCGGGGACGACGGGGCTGGCCGCAGCTCGCCAGGGCCGGCCTCGAGGACCCGCTGCTCGGCCTCGGCGATGACCAGATCGTCGGTGCCCTCTCCCAGCTCGTGAACGGGCTCGCTGTCGAGCCGGGTGATCGCACTCTGCAGCTCGCTCTGGGCTGCGATGATCCGCTCCCTGGAGGCCTGCTCGGTGATCCGGAGGCGGGCGATGCGGCGCTCGGCCTGATCGATGTTGGCCCGGACCTTCGACCGGATGACCTCTTCGGCCTCCTGGCGGATGAACTCGCTCTGGGCCCGGGCCTGCTCGAGCAGCTCCTTGACCTGCTCCCGGGCATCGGCGATCCCGGCGAGCGCCCGGTCTCGCTCGGCTTCGGCCTCCGCCGCGTTCTTGTAGACTTCGCCCTGACGGGCGGCCACGTAGTCGTCGGCCTCCTGGTGTCGGGCCGCCACGTAGTCGTGGGCTTCTTGCTGCTTGAAGGCGTAGAGCTGCTCGCCCTCCTGATGCTTGGTCTCCACGAACTGGTCGGCCTCCGCCCGCATCTGGTCGGCGACGGCGACACCCTCGGCTCGGATGCGCTCGGCATCGCTGTGGGCGTCGTCCCTGATCGTCTGGGCCTCGCTCTGCGCCGTGCTGAGCTCCTCGGCGGCTTGGGCCCGGTGCTCGGCCAGGGTCTGCTCGGCCTCTGCCCGCATCGCGTCGGCGTCGGCTGAGGCATCACCCCGCAGCCGCTCGCACTCGCCAGACGTCGACTCTCTCAGCGCCGTCATGTCGGCCTCGGTCGTCGAGCGCAGCGAGGCGACTTCGGCGTCGACCGTCTCCCGCAGCGCTGCGACCTCGCGCTCGGCGGTCTCCCGGTGGTTGGTGGCGTCGGAGATTGCCGTCTCGCGGATCTGCTCCGCCTCGAGCCGGCCGTCCTCCCGCAGCTTGAACGCTTCGGCCTCGGCCGACGCCCACAACTCGTCCGCCCTGGTCTGGCTGTCCGACAGGATGTTGTTTGCCCGCTGTCGGAGGTCGTTCGCCTCCGCCTCCGCCTCCGCCATCAGCCGCTCCGATTCGGAGCCGGCGGTCGCCCGCAGGTTCTCGGCTTCGGCCTCTGCGGCGGTTCGAAGGCCGTCGGCCTCGGCTTCGGCGGTGGTGAGCATGGTCTCGGCTTCGAGCCGCGACTCGACGAGCAGGTTCTCCGCCTCGGCGCGGGCATCGCCGACCATCGTGTCCGACTGGGTACGAGCCGAGAGGAGGGTGGCCTCGGCCTCGGTGGTCATCCGCTCCGCTTCGGCCCGGGAGTTCGCGAGGAGCTCCTCGGCCTCCGCCTCGGCGTTGGCTCGAAGCTCGGCCGCAGAGTCGTGACCGACCCGCAACAGCTCAGCAACCCGCTCGCCGATCGCACCGAACCGATCGGCTTCGATCTCCGGGCTGCCCGAAGGCGAGCCGAGCAGGCTCTGGGTCTCGTCGGCCGGGCGGCTCTCGCTGGCAGCGACCTCTTCTTGGAGCTCGCGTACGGTCTCGCCGACCTTGTTGAGGAAGCTCCGGACCTCGTCCCGGTCATAGCCACGCAATGTGGAGGCAAATTCCCGCCGCTCGATCTCTTCAGGGGTCAATCCCACTGGAACTCCTACGTCAAGCCGCGTACGGCCTCGAACCCTCTTGCTCACGATGCCCGCCCACCCCCATCGTGTGGGAAGTGGCTCGTCGGCCAAGACTATCGGTAGGCCGAGGCCGAATCCTAGGTGCTTACCACCCGCCTTAGAAAGGGCGGCTGCTTCGTTCGGCCTAGGGGCCACCTGGTACGTTCGGGACCCATGCAGGAGTTTCTGGAAGCGATCACCGCCGGGGCATCCGGCGAGGAATTGGCGGCGATCCCGATCCCCGACTCGTACCGCGCTGCGTTCGTCCGGCGGTCGGATGCAGCCATGTTCGAGGGGGTCGATTCGGGCGACAAGGATCCCCGCGAGGCGATCCGGATCGAGGAGGTTCCCACCCCCGAATTGGCCCCCGACGAGGCCTACGTGGCGGTCATGGCCAGCTCGATCAACTTCAACACGGTCTGGACGTCGATCTTCGAGCCGCTGCCGACGTTCGGGTTCCTCGACCGGCTCGGCCAGGAGAGCTTCTGGGGTGCGCGCCACGCCCTCGATCACCACGTGATCGGGTCCGACGGCTCGGGAGTGGTGATCGGCGTCGGCTCGGCGGTCCGGAACTGGAAGGTCGGCGACCGGGTCACGATCCAGTGCAACTACGTCGACAGCCAGGACCCGTCGGCCCACAACGACTCGATGAAGGCGGCCAACCAGCGCATCTGGGGCTTCGAGACCAACTTCGGGGGCCTGGCCGACCTCTCGGTCGTCAAGGCGAACCAGCTGATGCCGAAACCGTCGCACCTCACGTGGGAGGAGTCGGCGGTCAACGCGCTGTGCGCCTCGACCAGCTATCGGATGTTGGTCTCCAACAACGCCGCCACCATGAGGCAGGGCGACATCGTGTTGATCTGGGGGGCCACCGGTGGCCTCGGGAGCTATGCCACCCAGCTGGTGATCAACGGCGGCGGCATCCCCGTGGGCGTCGTGTCGTCTCCGGAGAAGGGGCAGCTGCTCAAGGAGATGGGGTGCGACGCCGTCATCGACCGCCGGGCCGAGGACTACCAGTTCTGGTCGGATGAGCACAACCAGGACGAGCGTGAATGGCGCCGCTTCGGCAAGCGGATCCGTGAGCTGGTCGGCGAGGACCCGGACATCGTGTTCGAGCACCCTGGGCGGCAGACGATGGGGGCGTCGGTCTTCGCCGCCAAGAGGGGTGGGATCATCGTCACCTGCGCAGCGACTTCCGGCTACATGATCGAGTACGACAACCGGCATCTGTGGATGAAGCTCAAGCAGATCGTGTCGAGCCACTTCGCCAACTATGGCGAGGCCTGGCTCATGAACCGGCTCATCGATCGGGGCGCGATCCACCCGACCCTGTCGGATACCTACACGCTCGACAACGTCGGTGAGGCGACGTACCAGGTCTACAACAACCGGCACGAGGGCAAGCTCGGCGTCCTCTGCCTGGCCCCCGAGCAGGGCCTGGGCGTCACCGACCCCGAGAAGCGAGCCGAGGTCGGCGAGGACCTGATCACCAGGTTCCAGCGCCACACGGCCGCCCAGGCAAAGCCGTCGAGCTAGTTGCGGTCCGGGCGACTGAGGGGCGGGGGCGGGCCCGGCGGGTCGACCAGCACCCCGGCCTGCCAGAGACCCAGGGTGACATCGAGCGGGACCGGCGCGCTGAGGGCGTAGCCCTGGGCGTAGTGGCAGCCGAGGGCGTGTAGCTCCGCGAGTTGACCGGCGTTCTCGACCCCTTCGGCCACGACCTGCAGCTTGAGCGAGGTCGCTAGCGCCATCGATGCGCTGACGATGGCGGTGTCCTCCCGAGACCGACCGAGGCCGGCGACGAATGAGCGGTCGATCTTGATCACGTCGGCCATCGAGAAGCGCCGTAGGTAATCAAGGGTGGCGTGACCGATGCCGAAGTCGTCGATGGCGATCCGGCACCCCAGGCCCGATAGGGCAGCGAGGGTGTCGATGGCCGCTTCGAAGTCGTCGATCTTCATCGACTCGGTCACTTCGAACCCCATGCGGGCCGGGGGGAGGCCGTGGCGGCGGAGGGTCCTCGTGACCATCGGGACCAGCGACTCGTCGGCCAGCTGGCGGGCCGACAGGTTGACCGTCACCACCGGCCACCGGCCGTCTGTCGCCTTTGGCCAGGTCGACAGGTTCGACGCCACCTCCTCGATGACCCACGCCCCGAGGGGGACGATGAGCCCGCTGTCCTCCGCGACGTCGATGAAGTCCGCGGGTCCGAGGAGGCCATGACCGGGCCGATCCCAGCGAACAAGCGCTTCGGCCCCGATCATGCGTCCGGTCCTCACCTCGCACACCGGCTGGTAGTGGAGCACGAGCTGCCCGCCGTTGATGGCGCTGTGCAGGGCCTGCTCCAGCTCGTGGCGGGCAACCGACCGCTTCCGCAGTCCGGCATCGAACAGCGCGTAGCGGCCCCGGCCGTTCTCGACTGCGCTCGCCAACGCCGACTCGGCGCTGCCGATCACGGCCGTTGGCGACTGGTTGGCATCGTCGACAGCGACGACACCAACCGAGACCGAGACCCGGAGCTCGTCGCCGCCTCGCAGCGTGACCGGATCCCGCATCGAGCGGATCACCCGGCGGGCGACGACCGACGCGTCGAAGCCGGCATTGGCGATGCAGATCATCAGGAACTGGTCGCTCGAGATCCGCCCGACCGTGTCACCGAGGCGGACCGAGGCCAGCAACCGGCCGGCGACCTCCAGCAAGACCCGGTCGCCGACCTCCTGACCCCAGCTGTCGTTGAGCGACTTGAACCGGTCGATGTCGACGAGGAGCACCGACAGCGACGACGGCTCCCGGTCGAGCCGAGCGAGCGCCTGCTGCAGCCGGTCGACGATGAGGGCCCGGTTCGGGAGCCCGGTGAGCGGATCGTGCAACGCCCGGTGGGCCATGGTCGCCTCGAGGGCTGCCCGTTCGATGCCGGCGGCGATCACCTGCGAGAGATGGTCGAGGAAGCGGATCTCGTCGTCGGTCGGGATGTCCTCGGTCTGGTGCGCCACAACGAGCGCGCCCCGCTGATCCCGGCGGCCGTCGAGCGCCGGAAACGCCCACAGCGCGTAGATGCCGACCTCGGCGAGCGGCACCCCGAGGTCGGTCGGGAGGTTCTCGACGAGCACGCACCGAGCGCTCGTCGGGTCGCCGGCCCCCATGATCAGCCGCAGCACCCCGCCGACGAGGTCGAGATCGTGGCCTGCGGTGACGACCGCTTCGAGCCGGTCCCGCCCATCGGTTACCCCGATCCAACAGCGGCCCTTCGAATCGAGCATCGTCTCGACGTGGGACGCGATCTGGTGGCACAGCGCTCCGAGGTCTCGACCCCGGGCGAGCGACTCGACCACCGATGCCTGGTCGGCGAGGAGCTGCTCGGACGACCGCCGCGACAGGTCCCGGAACAGGATGAGCCGGAACTGGGAATCGGTCCGCACCGACGGGATCTGCACGTGGGTGGTGTGAGCGGCGACGGTCGTCCCGCTCCGATGCCGGAGGACCAGCGAGACCTCGACCTGCTCGCCGGCCAACAGCCGTGCGTCGACCGAGGCGAGGGTCGCCGGGTGGGCGTCGGAACCGAGCAGGCTGAGCAGCGGACGGCCCGAGAGGTCGGCGGCGCTGCGGCCGACCATCGCCGCAAGCCCTTGGTTCACGTGCACGAGGCGGGCGATGCCGTTGGCCGGGTCTG
>JAOTYQ010000759.1 GCA_029861725.1 Acidimicrobiia bacterium
TGCTGACCCGGCTGCCTCTTCTCCCTCGATCGTCGACGTGCTGGTCTGCGTTGCACTGGTCGAGGCGGTCGTCGTGGTGGCTACCGTCGTCGGTGGCGGTGTCGACGGCGTCGACACCGCCCCGGCGCCGACGCCGTCACCGAGCGTCGCCTGGCCGGCGACGGTGTCCCCGGCGACGAGGGTCGAGCGGAAAGCGGCGGTGGATGCGAAGGGGCGGGCTGCGTCGCCGCCCTGCTGGGTGGCGACGCCCGACAGCGAGCTGCCACCGTCGGCACGGACGGAAGCGAGGTAGAGGGCGAGCCCGAAGAGGGCGACCATCCCCAGCGCCGTGCCGCCCACGGTCAACAGTGGCGCTCGGGTCGAGTGGTGCACCTCGAAGGGACGGGCGGCTGCGGCGGACGCGGCCGCGATCTCCGAGGGGTGGCGCCACGCCCGGAGCGAGGGATCGGGAGGTGGACCGCTGCCGGTCTCGGCCCCGTCGTCGTCCTCTGCCTGCACGACATGGAGACTACAAGTTGTTTACGCACCAGTAATCGCGCCCGCTTGGAGTTTCGTTCGGCGCGAAGCCAGCCACCGCCTACGATTGGGGCCGTGACCGAAGCCGACCCAGCGCTCGTACCGCCGACCGACGGTGACACCTGGACGGGCTTGTCGGGCGAGCCGCTCCCGGTCGAGTTGGCTGCGACTTGGGCCGTCCTGGCTTCGTGCGGCGCCGTCGTCACGTTCAGCGGCACGGCTCGGGATCACTCGGTGGGACGAGCCGACGTCACCCGACTCGAGTACGAGGCCTACACCGAGCAGGTCGTTCCTCGCCTCGACGAGATCGCCGCCACCGCCCGGGGCCGATGGCCGGATCTCGGCCGGATCGTCCTCATCCACCGCATCGGGGTGGTACCGATCACCGAGTCGGCGGTGGTGGTCGCGGTCTCCGCTCCTCACCGCGATCATGCCTTCGACGCCGCTAGGTTCTGCATCGACACCCTCAAGCAAACCGTGCCCATCTGGAAGCGTGAGGACTGGTCCGAGGGGTCGAGCTGGGGCCTCGAGCCCCAGCACATCACCGACGTGCCCCAGTCTTGATCTAGCCGGTCCCGCCGGGCATCGAAGGGGGCACCCACTGGCCTCCCAGTGTCAGTCCCCGCCGTCGTCGAGGAGGTCCTCGGCGGCCTGTCTTACCTGCCAGTCCCGGTCGTCGAGCGCCGCCCGGAGCGCCTCGACGATGTCGTCACCATCGAGGTTGGCCAGAGCGATGACGGCCCGCCGGCGCACGGTGGCGACGTCACCCAACGCGGCGAGCACCGTGGCCCGTCCGGCACCGAGTGCGCCAAGCGCCGCCACCGCTGACTCCCGACAGAGCGGATCGTCGTGAGCGCCGCCCTGCCGTTCGAGCGCCGCCACGACCTTCGCGTCGGCGTGGCCGAGCTCACCGAGCGCGAAGGCGGCCACCTCGGCGCACTCGGCGTCGTCGAGCAAGTCGACCACGGCGGCCGTCAACCGGCCACCACACGCAGGATCCTCGGCCCGGAGCAGCGTGGCGAGACGTGGAGCCAGCTCCGCCGCACGGCGCCGAACCGTCGGTGACGGGTCGGCGAGGCATGACTCGAGGGCGACGACTGTCAAATTTTTCTGCCGCAAGGCTGCGCCCAGGGCGAGCGCTCGCAGGTCCGGATCCTCAGCTCGCAGTGCGGTTGTTGCGACCTGCCCCCGCCCTCGATGGCCAGCCATGGCGATCGTTCTTGCTGAATGTTTCAGTTTCATTGCTTTTGGTTTCCGCACTCAATTCTGGAATGCTGTGACCGGAGGGATAGGGCGACCACTCGCCGATATCGACAGACAAACGCCTAATCAGGCCGAAATTTGGGAGCGAAACCGTGTCACACATGGTCATTTATCGGGGTGCCGACGGTAAGCCTGGCTATCAGCAGGCCGAAGACATTCATGATGCTGTCACATTCGTCGAGCAGATGCGAAACGGCGAGGGTGTCGAACAGGCCCGGATCTTCCGGCTCGAGGAGGTCGCGTTCGAATACCGACCGTACTACCGGGTCGAACTGGCCGGCGTCAGCTTCGAGCCGCCGGTAGCCGCCCCGGCCCCGGCCCCGGCCACGGCTCCGACCCCGCTCGTCGCCACGACCACGCCAGCCGAGGTCCCGGAGGAGTCGTCGGCCTCCCAGCTCGACGAGCCGTTCGAGGTCGTCGAATCGACGACGATCAACGTCGACGACCCCGAGGGCGAACCGGTCGGCAGCAACGGCGCCCGTCGAGGCCTGTTCGGCCGCTAACACCGGCGTACGCCACCTCCCAGCTCCACTGTCAGCTGCTCGAGATCCCACGGGTCGCCTCGAGCGGGCTGCACCCATTCGACGGTCGATGACGAGGCGGTCCGCTCCGCGGCGGGCCGCCTCGTCGCGTTCAGCCGGCGATGGCTCGATCGAGTACGAAGAGCAGCAGCAGCGCGCTCGCACCGATGATGACCGCGAGCAGGACCCCGATCAGCACGACCAGCGAACCGAGCGAGAACAGCGCAGTCAGGCGCCGCCACAACGATGTCCTGGCCGACGGCAGCCCGAAGCGGTTGCGGCCGTGCACCTCCCGGAAGCCGTGCTGTAGATGCATGGTTTTTCATCACCTTTCGGGTTTGACCAGTAGCGTCGGCTGTATCCATTCGGCACCGGTCCGATAGGAGCACGATGGAAGCCACGCCGGACAGCGACGGGACCCCTGATCGCAGCGGAGCCCTGGACAGCACCGGGGTCACCCACATCGAGACCACCAACAGTCTAACT
>JAOTYQ010000168.1 GCA_029861725.1 Acidimicrobiia bacterium
GTATGGTTGCTGTCAGACGCGTCGAGCTACGTGACCGGGTCGCTCCTCAACGTGTCCGGGGGTCGGTAGCCGGCCCTAGCCGTGGGCCGTGGTGGCTGGTTTCGTTGTCGGCGGCTGTGGGCCGTGGTGGCTGGGCTCGCGGTCGGCGGTTGTGGGCCGTGGTGGCTGGGTTCGTTGTCGGCGGCTGTGGGCCGTGGTGGCTTTGCTCGTTGTCGGCGGCTGCGGGCCGTCAGGCCTCGTCGAGCCAGGCCGGTGCCCGGTCGAGCAGGAAGTCGCTGACCTCGTGGCAGCGGTCGAAGATCTCGCAGAGGTTCTCCCGATGCATGAAGAGGTCGTCGAGGCCGAGCTCGATGCGGCTCGTGATGGCGAGCATCCGCTCGGGGGCATCGGTGACCTCGGCGGTCGAGTCGATCGCCTGGACCTTGAGCGGCAGCTCGGAGCCCCCGATCCCGGCGAGGTCGGTCGCCAGGACCAGCAGGTCGGGTGCGTCTTGGAGCGGGGGCAGCTCCCAGGTGAACAGGATCGGGAAGAAGAACCCCGCTGGCGGCTCGGCATCCTCGGGAAGCTCCAACATCCTGTCCTCGAAGGCGAGCAGGGTGCGAGGATCGACCTCGATCGCGAGATGGAGATCGACCGGCCCTCCACACGCCCGCTCGGGGTGCAGATCGACCTCCCACGTCTGTCTCATGGAATAGGTCTCGACGAAGTGGCGCTCGTCGTGCACGTGGAACTGGTGGTCGGTGGCGTGGTCTTTGATGTCCGCCACATAACCAGGGACGTCGATGATGGCCAAGGTGTTCTCCTCCCCCTATAGCCTGCCACGACGATACGACATTGGGGCGCCCGAGAGGCAGTAGGGTGCACACGTGCCCGAGCAAACGAGTAGCCGTTCCGATCTTGCCCGGGACGAGCGGTCGGCCGATCGGCGCCCCGGCTCGAGGCGGTGACCTCCGGCAGCGCGATTCGGCCCGAGGCCGTCCTCGCCATCTTCGCTGACCTGGTGGAAGAGGTTGCCGATGCGCTCTCGGAGCTGGAGGACTGGGGTCACTCCGGTGGACGGTCCGACCAGTACCATCACGATGTCGTGGCCGACAAGATCGTGCTGGATGGCCTCATCGCAGCCGGTTTCCGGGTGCTGAGCGAGGAGTCCGGAATGACCGGCTCGGGCGAGGTGCTCGTCGTGGTCGACCCGATCGACGGGTCGACGAATGCCGCCCGGGCCTTGCCCTGGTATGCCATCAGCCTCTGCGCCGTCGACGACGAGGGACCCCTGGCCGCCGACGTGGCCAACCTCGCCACCGGCGATCGGTTCCGGGCGATCCGGGGCATGGGGGCGGTGGCCGAGGAGGGCGCCCTCGTCCCGAGCGGATGTCGAGAGCTCTCCGAGGCCATCATCGCGTTCTCCGGGTTGCCGCCAAGCCACGGCGGTTGGGATCAGTTCCGGGCCTATGGCGCCGCCGCGCTCGACTTGTGCGCGGTCGCTTCAGGCAGCTTCGACGGCTTCGTCGATGTCGACGGCGCCCACGGAGTGTGGGACTACCTGGCGGCGGTGCTCATCTGCGAGGAGGCGGGGGCCGCGGTAGGGGAGGGATCGGGTCGGGATCTGTTCACCCTCGACACCTCCGAGCGTCGTGGTCCGGTGGCCGCCGCCACGCCCGAGCTCCTCGATCAGCTCCTGGCAATCCAGCGGGAGTGGAATGTGTCGAGCCGAGCCGCCGGTGCTGGGGGGTAGTGCTCGCCTCCCTGGTCCGCCATGCTCGACCGGTCGGATCGGCTCAGATGTCTTGGGACTCACAGCGGAGCTCGAGCGCCCCGACCACCGTCGTCGAGGTGGGAGAGCGCTGGTCGGTCATCGGGGCCCAAGCCGTCACCGTGTTGCCGGTGGCTTTCCAATCCACGCTCTCGTTGTTGATCAGCCACAACTGGTCGTCGGCCGGCTCGTCGATCTCACTCTCGGTGCCGACGGCCAGGTCGAGTCCGACGCTGGAGGCCGAGACCCAGAACTGCTCGCCATCGTCGAACCCCGTTCCGGTGGCGACGAAATCCTCGTCGGAGATGAGGCACGTCGTCGGGGTGAACCGATAGACGACGCCATCGACGGTGAGGGTCCCCGACCCGTCGACCAGGTCGTCGTCGCCGAGTCGGCCCGCCAGGAGCCCGACGACCATGACGATCACCACACCGATCACCACGAAGAGCCTTCGGCGTGTCGGGCGCAGCTCGGTTGAGACGGACAAGACGTGACTTTCCCTACGGCGTGGTCGCTCCTGCCATCGTACGAACCGGGCCCGAACGGAGCGGTTGCTGTTGGATGACAGAGCGGTGAAGGAATATTTCGGACCGACGACGATGACCGCGGTCGCTAGACTCGGTCTCTTTCCGGGCGCTTAGCTCAGCTGGCTAGAGCACCTCCCTTACAAGGAGGGGGTCGGGGGTTCAAGTCCCTCAGCGCCCACCAGAAATCACCAGGTCACGACCCGTATCGTCATGCCAGCCGGACGACGGCGATCCTCGATGGCACATCCATGGCACACCAGATTCAAGACCAGTACACCGCTGAGCTGATCTCGGCAGCCTGCTCATCCGCCGAGGTCGAAGCGGTGAGCATACAGGCAGAGCACGAGCCGAGGATCGGTGTGGCCCAGCCGATGCTGAACCGTCCGGGGGTCGACCCGTTGGCAACCCACCGCGTAGCCGCCGAGTGCCGAAGCCCGTGGAAGACGAGCCCGTCAAGACCGACCGCCTCGACCCGGCAGGCAACCTGATTCGGATCCAGCAACGCCCCTGAGAGAAGACGAGCATCGACTCTGGGAGAGGACCACAAGCCTGGCGAGGTGAAGCTGTTGTCAGGCGGCAACCCACAGATCCCCAAGGGTGACGGTGACGGGCCCGTGCAGGCCTACCTAGCGGCAATGCCCGACTGGAAAGGCGTGATCGGGCGCCATCTCGACGACCTCATCAACGAGATCGTCCCCGATGTCCGCAAGGCAGTTCGATGGAACTCGCCGTTCTACGGAATAGAGGGCAACGGCTGGTTCCTCAGCTTCCACTGCTTCACCACGTACGTGAAGGTCACCTGGCTCAACGGCTCTCTCATGGAACCGCTGCCACCGGAGGAGTCGAAGCACGAACACGTCCGCTACTTGAACCTCAGCGAGAACGACGAGATGGACGACGAGCAGCTCCGGGACTGGATCCGCCAAGCCGCCGACCTGCCCGGCGAGGACACCTTCTGACCGCCCGCTGTCGGCCCGACCCCTAGTCTGGCGTCACGCGCCCCGACCAAGGAACAGGAACCGTGAAGACCATGACCTGCAGCCAACTCGGCGGGCCCTGCGACCACCCCCACAGTCGGACCACAGCTGACGATGTCATCAACGCACAGGACCAGCACCTCCGCCAAGTCGTCGCAGCGGGCGACACAGAACACATCGAGGCGCTCGATCAGATGAAGGGCCGGTGGAGGCGACCGATCTCTGGCATGAAGTGGTATCGCCAGGCCAAGCGAGACTTCGCCGCCCTACCCGAGGACTGAGCACTCGCAGCGCTCGACCAGCGGGTTGCAACTCGATGACGCAGCCTAGGGATCACGGCAAGCCGAACCCGGGTACCGGCGGTTCGGGCGCCTGCCACGTTCTGGAGCGAAGCCGATTTCTGGGCGCTTGTGGAGGTGTCAGGTCGACACGAGTTCGTCCATGGCGGCCAGGGAGGTGGTGAGGCCGGCGGCCGCCTGGTCCATGAATGCCTCGGGATCCTCGGGCTCGGGCATGTCGACTTGCATCGTCATGAGCGTGAAGCCGTCTCCGGTCGGCTCGAAAGTCAGGGTCTGGGTGGTTGGCGGGCCGGTCGGATCGGCTTCGCCCATGACGAACCACTCGTCAGCGTCGAGGCGATCTGGTCGATCAACGTGGGTACAGGTACCGTGCCAGGCCATTGGCCCGTGTCCGGGGCGGATCTAACTCGACTGGATGAACAGCTCGATCATTGATGCCACGGCTTCTGGGGCGTCTTCTTGCAGGAAGTGGCCAACACCAGGGAGTCGAACGACGGGGCCGTTGGGGAACATGCCCTTGAACGAGGCAACCGCATAGTCGACGGGGATCGCCCTGTCTTCCTCTCCGAAGATGCCAATGGCGGGTTTCGACGCGAGGACCTCTGTACCCCCAGCCGCTTCGATCGTCTCGAGCATGAACTCAGCGGTCTCCGGAGCCGCGATGTTGCGGGGGAACTGGTAGGCACCGATGCAGTCCTCGGGCGTCGGAAACGGCGCCGAGTAGGCGCGGATCCACGTCTCATCGATGTGCGCGGTGCGTTCGAAGCCAATTCGCTTCATCACCGATAGCACCGTCGAGCCCAGGTTTCTGATGGTCGGCTCGTATTGGTCGGTCAGCGTCCAGTTGAACCACGGATGGCCCAGTGGGCCCGGAATCCCTTCGGGCCGCGAACCCATGACGATGGTATTGCACACACAGACCCGGTCGACGCGATCGGGATTGCGAAGCGCGAACGCAGACCCGATGGACCCTCCCCAGTCCTGCAACACGAGCGTGATGTTGGTCAAGTTCAGATGCTCGACGAGCAGCCGTTCCATGTTCTCAGCGTGTTCTCGAGTCGAGTACGACCGCTCTCGGGGTGTCTCGCTCTTGCCGAACCCCATGTGGTCCGGAACCACCACACGACCTTGCCGGACGAGTCGGGGAATGAAGTCTCGATAGAGGTAGCCCCACGTCGGCTCGCCGTGAATGCACACGATCGGGTTGCCCTCACCCTCGTCGACATAGTGCTGACGGAACCCGTTGCCGTCATAGAAGTTGGGGGCAAACGGCCACGTGCCGTCAAAAGTCTCTTGGGGATCGATCAACTGATTCCTCTGTCGTCCGACAGCAGCGGGTGTGGCCAACGCCACGCCCGGGAGTAACTTGCATGATACTAGTAAGACGCTGTTGGCAAACAAGTCGATCGCCGCATCAGAACTGGAACCTGCCGATCGACGGTGACAGCGATGACGCCACGATGACCTGCTATCTGGCCGCTTTCAGGGCCGGCCTGGCCGCTGAGCAACTGGCGTGATGCGTGGCTCCGGTGATCGGTAACGCTCGGGCATGTCACGGAGAGCGCTCGACGTCACTGTCCGCCAACCGAGCGAGATTTCTCGGCGATCGGCAAGTGCCGTCCCCGGGTGGCTTCGGGGTCGATGCTGCCGGGCGTTATTGGGCGGTTGCCTGGTCGTCGAAACTTGATTGAGTGGCGGGTCGGAGTGCTTCGTCGTGGTGAGGTGATATCAGGCTCTTTGTCGAGTGTCACTCGTCGGGTGTTGTTGGCTGTGTGGGCAGGTACTCGTCGGTACGGGGGAGTGGATCGGTGCCGGTGAGAATGCGAAAGCCGTTGGCCAGGCGGTCGGAGCTGGGATAGCCGAGTCGGACCATGACGATGTCGCGGTCCATCAGGCCCCAGGTCATGGCCTCGGCTGCGTGCTCGATCGACCGTTGGTCCCAGGGGACCCTCGGGTCGGTCCAGACTTCGAGCCCGGTGTGGTCGATGAAGCGTTGTTCAACGTTCTCGTCGATCGTGTCCCGCATCCAGGCATGGGCCAGTTCGTGCAGGATCAAGCTGCGGCTGCCCGGGGTGAAGTTGTCGCAGTTGTCGTCCCAGCACGCGGTCTCCTCGTCGAAACAGAAGACCAGCTCGGCACCTGCTGGTGTGGCGCGGTACCGGGCTCGTAGGTCGTCGCAGTCGCCGCTGTAGAGGGTGAAGGTCACCGATGCGACCGTTGGTGGGGTGAGCTCGGCGGTCTCGAAGCGGGTCAGGCCCCAGGCGACCAGCCGGTTCAAGGCTGGGGTGCCGTTGTAGACGGTGATGGTGGCATCACCCACGACCAAAGCTTCGGTGGGGGTTTCGATGTCTTCTGTCGGCTGGATTGTCGTGGGGTCGGCAGGGATGGGGCGGTCGGTCCACCAACCGTCAGGCAGGTCGTCTGCAGGCAGGCAGCGGCGGGCCCGCTCGATCGGCCAATATCGAGTCTCTTCGGCAACGAGCCCTCCGTCGAGCCTTAGCCAGACCACCATCTCCCCGGCGCATCCGTTCTCGTCTTGTCCGGATACGACCAAGACCACCTCCTCCAGGATCTTGCCGGACCCACCTCGTCCCCGCACCAGCGGGTAGACACCCCGGACAGCGTCCCGGCCGACGGTCGTGATCTCCCACTGGCCGGCCGCCCGTGCGAGGTCGGCAATGGCATCTCGACCAGTGAGGTCGATTCCACCGATCGTGTCCCGCAGGCGAGCATCGCTGTGATAGAGGGAGCCGACACCGTCGGCGGTCCCCGACCACACCTGTGTCCACGACGTTGCCACTGCCTCGGTCTCATCGGCCTGGGGCCAACCAGGGCGGCGGTCTCGCCAATCCTCGATGGCGGTCCCATTGATGAACGATTCCGCCCCCAACGATCCGATCGGTGCCATCAGGCTCACACCGTGCGCCGGCTCCTTGGTGTCGGGCCGGAAGTCGTTACCCAGCGGCGCCCAGTCGTAGAACCAGAAGTCGACAAGACCATCGACACTGATGAAGATGTCGGGCTCCAACAGCAGGCTTTCCGGTCCCAGCACCCGAGCGGCGAAATCGATTGCCTCCTCGCCCAAACTGGGAAAGCCCTCGGCCTCTTCGGCATAGGGCGCGCTGTCGTCCCACACCACGTCAGGGGCCAGGAACCTCGCATACGCTCCGCCTCCCTGTGCGATCTGCGCTTCTCTCAGGCCGTCGTGCCAGGCTTGGGCCTCCGCGGCCCAAGCACGCTGATCCGACGAGCTACACGCCGACGCCACGACGATCACCGCCAAGAGTCCGCACAGCCAGCGGTGCCACATGACTCGATACCAACGCACGGTCCCCCCGACGAGAAGAGCCGGAGGTCCCGACGACGCCGATCCGCGCAATAACACCCGTCCACCATCCATGCCCGTCGCACCCTCAAACCGGCGTGATGCGTGGCCCTAGTGATCGGAAACGCTCCGACACCCCACGAAGAGCGTCGGGAGTCACGGCGGGTCGTTGTGTCGCCGATCGACCGTCGTACCTCAGCGAGCGGGTAGTGGTTCGCCGTAGCAGCGTGCCCGTCGCCAGCCGAGGCCGAACGTTTTCGGTCGGCCTTCCAGGGCCCCCGAGAGTCGGCGCCAGTGATCTCAACGACTCGGGCACATCTGGCGGTCCTGAAGAGCGCCGTGTTGGTCACGCCAGGAGACTGGTCCCGATCTCGTTATCGATGCGGCGAAGGAAACCCCACATCACCCCCTCGGGGCCGGTGACGTTGAAGCTGCGAACGCCGTAGTTGGCGTCCTCGGGCTCGGTGGCTCGGATGCCGCTGGCAGCGACTCGTTGGTGGGCTGCGTCGACGTCATCGACCCACACCCCGATCCATTGGCGAGGTAGGCCCTCTGTTGGTTCCGGGATGGCTTGGTTCTCGAACAGCCACACCTCTGTTGCGCCGACCCGGAGTTCGGCGTTGTTGATCCGACCGTCGGCGTCGGCGAACAAGCCTCTCACCTCGAACCCGAGGTGCTCGACCAACCAATCAGACGCAGCCCCGACGTCGCGATACATCACACCGGCGACGATGCCAACAGGCAGACTCAGATCGGGCTCGACGTACTGTTCGAACCATCCTGGCAACAGGCGCGGCCCGTACCGGTACGTCCGGTCCATCTCCCCGTCGTCAAGGCTTGCGAGACCACGATGGACAAGGGTGACCTGGGTGACCCCCTCTGTGGGCTCGAATCGCACCTCGACCTCGGTGTCGCCGTCGCTGAACACCAGACGACGACTTGGATCCCAGGTCGTGATCGAGGCGATCTCCAACGGCTCAGACCCGTCGGTGGGGATCGCCACGAACCGAGGCTGATCGCCGGTGTCGAACTCAACCGTCGAGACAGGCACGGGAAACGACGCTGGTGCCAAGCGGAACCAGGCGCCTACATCCTCGGTGAAGGCCCTGAACGCCTCAGCAGGGCTGAGACCGACGGTGACGACGGCGGTAATCGATTCGGTGTTGGTCACGGTGTCTCCTCGGAGGGTTTGGGTGGGCACCCTGAGCTACCGTTCGATGGTCCTAGTCCTGATTGCGATTCAGCTGTTCTTCGTCCTCAGTGCCTCGGTGTGATCGTGACCGGCCTGCGAGCAATCCGGGCCGACATCCAGAGACTGATAGACGTCCAGCAAGGACGGTCCTCCTAGCGACAACTCTTCGGGCGCCGACTCGGAGCTCGATCGGTGGTGATGTCGAGCGCCCGAGGAGTGCCGTTTGTCCGTGCCCGATGTCTTGCTCGCGACGAGTGTGCCGAGCGGCCCAGTGAGGACGCGTCGTGGTTTGGGTATCCGTCATGCGAACCAAGAGGTGAAGGGGTCACGCGACGTCGATCACGACGTTACCCGTCTTGTGTCCAGTGTCGACGTGGCGGTGGGCGTCTTGAATCCGGTCCAGGGGGAACGTGCCGTCGATGACAACGCGGAGAGCGTCGTCTGCCAGCAGTTCTGTCACGTATCGAAGTGGCTCCCGTTTGTTCATCGACACACCACCCACGAGCTTTTTTCCACGCGTGATGGGCGTCCAAGCTCCGCCGAACAGGCTGCGGATGGAGATGACGGTGGGGACGAACACTCCGCGCTCGGCCAACACGGATTCGCTGTCGGCGAATGAGCTGGCTCCAACGGTGTCGAAGACCACGTCCCATCGTTTGCTCGTGTCGTGAACGTTCTCGTGGTGATAGTCGATCACGTGGTCGGCGCCGAGCGAGCGGACGAGGTCGACGTTCGAGGTGCCGCATACACCGGTCACCTCGGCGCCCAGGCGTTTGGCGAGTTGCACAGCGTATGTGCCGATGCTGCCCGAGGCGCCGATGATCAAGACGCGTTGGCCGGCCCGGAGCTTGGCTCGATTGCGCAGGAAGTGGAGGGCCGTCGTCGCTCCGTCGGCAGCCGCCGCCTGTCTGAAGGTTGTCTCGGTCGGCTTCGGCGCCAGGATGCGTCCGCGGGCAGGCAGAGATAGTCGGCGTTCGCCCCGATGTACCAGCCTGCGAATCCGAAGACCTCGTCCCCGTCCCGAAATCGCGTGACCGCATGGCCGACCGCATCGACGACCCCTGCGAACTCGGTGCCAAGGGTTCGGTATCGCACCCGCGGTTTCGTGACGCCGATCAGGGGTCGCATCCAGCGTGGCTCGCCGCGGCGCATCTTCGCCTCGGCAGTGGTCACTGTGGTGGCATGGATCCTAACCCGGACCTCGTCGGACTTCGGGTCGAGGTTCATCACACTCAATGACATCGAATACCTCCGGTGGTCCGTATCGTTCGAACACAACCTTGCGCATCGCGTACTCCTGCTCGGCTGGTGAGCTGGTGTGAAGCAAATGCGCACCAACTAGCTCGCCGCCACGTTCGTTGGACCTCCACTCTCGACCATGCGGTCAGGAGGCGCCGACGCCCAGAGTCGATGGCCACCCACAGGATTCTCGCCTAGCCCCCCTAGGCCCCCTACCCCAGACACCACCGGACGAACATGGCGCCCTACTACCGGCAATGTCGAGTGGCGTCACCGCACGAAATCTCAGCTGCGGTCACCCGATCGTGGCCTCGGCTGCGCTTGCGAGCTGTCTGGCCACAATCGGCTCGGCAGAGAGCCCACGGCTCCAGATGACGCAAAGGCCGGCGCCGGGCATCGACCCGCGAGACTGGGGATCGCCGGCGTTGAGGAGGCTCGCCTAGCGGGCGTTCCGCTGTCCATCGAACGGTAAGTTGTCGGGACAAAGACACTCGGATGCTCGGTTCGTGACGGATGCTCAAGCGCTCACCCGGGAATCCGAACAGCACCTCGACAGCCGCTTCGGTGATGCCGGGCAGACGGACGGCGTGGACGCGTGATCCCGCCACGTCGGCACGCAGCGAGGTCGTGTCGCCTACATGTTGACTGACATCTAGGACGTAAGGTGCCTTGCGGACATCGCCCATGAGTTCGGCGAGTTCGCGTGCCGTGCCGCTCGGTACGTCCGGCTTGGTCTGCTTGCAGTACTCAAGGATGGTCCAGTGGGGAATGTGTTCTGCGGCCATCGATCGCGGCGCCGACGTCTCGGCCCGCCGCACTACGTGCAACAGCACTTGCCAGAGTGAACTCATCCGATTCCAGGACCGCACGCACCAACTACTGGCCAACACCGCCGGTCGCCCCAACAACGCACCCATCCAACAACCCATCGCTGGCCAGATCACCTGGTGTCAGCACGTATCAGGGGTCTGAACAACCCAGTCGGGAGCTGGGCCGACGCCTCCAGCCACGTTACGGACAGTTACGACAAGGAGGGGGTCGGGGGTTCAAGTCCCTCAGCGGCCACGACGTATCACCTGGCAGGCCTCGGTCTCCAGTGTCCGG
>JAOTYQ010000169.1 GCA_029861725.1 Acidimicrobiia bacterium
CTGCAGCCCGGCGATGTGGTCGGTGCCTAGCACGACGGTGAGCGGGACGTCAGCGTGCGCGGCCAGCAGCTCTGCGGCACCGGCCAGGTCGGCGGCAGCCCCCTCCGCGGCAGCCCCCTCCGCGGCGCTCGTCAGCGCCACCACCACCGAGACCGGAGCCGCCGCATCATCACCCCCGCTCGGGTCGTCCGCTTCGGAATCCTGCCCGGCGGTCGCTTCGGGGAGACGGATCAGCGTGGTCCGCAGGACCGAGCGAACCCCGCTCTCGTCACGCAACTCGATCGTCAGTGGATAGACGCCGGGCTCGGGCACGAGGACCCGGTCGACGCCGTCGAAGGGCTGACCGGGCCGAATCGGCATGCGGATCGTGACAACGCCGTCGGCATCGACGAGGAGATCGCTGACCGGTCGGATCGGCAGCCGGTTGAGCGCCTCGGGCGGGTCCTCGTCGAGCGCGGCTTCTTCGCTGATCCTGCCGTGGACGACCACCGCGAGGTCGAGCTCGGTGGCCGGAGATGCCGAGGCGGGCCCATCGTCGGGCGCTAGCTCGCCGAGAGCCACCCGGGCCACGAAGACGCCGTCGGCCGGGACGGTCGCGGTTTGGGCGACCAGGGCGAGCTCGCCCGGCGGGGGAGCAGCACCGCCCTGTGCCAGGGCCGGTTGGCCCGACGCACCGGCGAGCAGCAAGATCAGTGCGGCAACGAGCGCGGCGGTCGCCGCTGCAGCGCAGCAGGGGACCACGCGCCGACCCGAATAGCGGCTTCCGGACCGCCTCACGCAGGTTCGTCCCAGCGAAGCACCAGCAGTCCCTCGCGTTGGCGGACGAAGCCCAATCGTTCGTAGAGCTCGAGGGCCCGGGTGTTTCGTTCCTGGGTGTTGACCAGCGCCATGCCGACGCCCTTGCGGTGGAGCCATCGGAGGCAGTCGTGCACGAGGGAGGAGCCGATTCCCTGGCCGTGGAGGTTTGGGTCGACGGCGAGGCGCTGGAGGTAGCCACGGCCCCCGGCCCGGCCGGTGACCGCATAGCCGGTCACGTCGCCGTCGGCGACGGCGACCGTGAAGCGGTGGGCGGGGGTGGCCCGGCGGGCCTCCTTGAGGGAGAACGAGTCGAACTGCCAGAACTGCTCGAACGCCTTGCTGTCGAGCTCGAGCACCCGGGGCCGATCCCAGGGACGCCCCCGCCGCAACCGGTGCGTCGGCTTGGGCGGCTCGGTGTCGATGTAGCGAGCGAGCAGGTGCAGGGCTTCGTGCTGGGTGAACCCGGCTTGGAAGAACGGCTCGGCCTCGAACGCGCTCAGGGCGGGGGTGACCGCCTGGGTCACGCCCCGCTGGCGGAGGGCCTCGATGCACGCCAGGATCTCCGATGGGGTCGGGGATCGCTGGGCCCGGCTCGGGCCGATCAGCGCGATGAACGCATGACCCTGCCACGGTGTCACCCGGAGCCGGTGACCGCCGACCGTGGCGGCCGTCGCCCTGCTCAGGCCCCTCCGTCGGGCTGGCGAAGTAGTAGGTGCCACTACCGACAGCCTACGCGCCCCGGCCGGGGCGCGTCTCGCCACTGCGTGGTTCGAGCCCGGTTCGAGTATCGGCCGGTGGTCGCTGGCCGCTAGCGTTTCCTCATGAGTGCACCGACGCCGGGCGGTCTGCTGGTCTCGACCCATGACCTGTGCCGGCTGCACGACACCGGACCCGGTCATCCGGAGCGGCCGGATCGGCTCGTGGCGGTCGTCCGCGGGCTCGAGACGGCTGGGGTCGACGAGGCGATCGACTGGGTCGAGGCCCCCGAGGCCGATCGCGACGCGCTCGAACGGGTGCACCCGCCCGAGCTGCTCGATCGATTGCGCGACGTGTGCGCCGCCGGGGGTGGGGCGATCGATCCCGATACCTACGTCGGTCCGAAGTCGGCCGAGGCCGCGGCCCGGGCGGCAGGGGCCGGGCTCGACCTGATCGACCGGCTCGATCGGGGCGAAGCGGCCGCCGGCTGGTCGGTCGTGCGGCCCCCCGGCCATCACGCCACGAGCGGGACTCAGATGGGGTTCTGCCTGATCAACAACGTGGCGGTCGCGGCCCGGGCCCTCGCCGATCGGGGCGAGCGGGTGGCGATCGTCGACATTGACGCCCACCACGGCAACGGCACTCAGGACATCTTCTACGACGACCCCAACGTGCTGTTCGTCAGCTTCCACCAGTTCCCGTGGTACCCCTACACCGGCAAGCCGACCGAGATCGGGGAGGGGGAGGGCGCGCACGCCACGGTCAACGTCGCCCTGCCCGCCGGCGCGACCGGCGATCGGTACCGGCAGGGGATCGAGTCCGTGGTGGCCCCGGTCCTGACCCGGTTCGGGCCGACCTGGCTGCTCCTCTCGGTGGGTTTCGACGGCCACCGGGCCGACCCGCTCACCGACCTCGGCCTGACGTCGGCCGACTTCGCAGACATCGTCGGCGACCTGCTCGCGTTCGCCCCTCCCGGCCGGCGGTTGCTGTTCCTCGAAGGCGGGTACGACCTGCGGGCCCTGGTCGACTCGGCCGGCGCGGTGGCCGCCGTCCTGGTCGGGGGAACCCACCGGCCGGAGACGACGACCAGCGGCGGCCCGGGTGACGATGCCGTCGAGCTGGCCCGTCACATCCACCTCGATCGGCCGCTCGACGGATAGACAATCAGCATCGGCATGCACGAGACATCGGAGCTGCCGGGACTCGATCCCGTGCTCGAGGTGGTCGCCGATCTCGCGGAGGCGTTCTTGGTTCGGGGGTATCGGCTCTACCTCGTCGGCGGCGTCGTCCGCGACGTCGTGCTCGACTCGTTCGCCGCCGCCGACGACATCGACCTGACCACCGACGCCCGCCCCGACGCGATCAAGGACGTCGTCCGACCCCGGGCCAGCGTCGTGTGGACCCAGGGCGAGCGCTTCGGCACGATCGGGGCCACGATTCGCGGTCGCAACGTCGAGATCACAACCCACCGGGCCGAGGCCTACGACGAGACCTCACGCAAGCCGGTCGTCTCGTTCGGGCAATCGATCGACGAGGACCTCTCGCGCCGCGACTTCACGATCAACGCCATGGCGATCTCCCTGCCCGACCGGGCCCTGCTCGACCCCTACCACGGCCTCGACGATCTCCGCGCTGGGCTGCTGCGAACGCCGCTGGCGCCCGAGCTGTCGTTCGCCGACGACCCGCTCCGGATGCTGCGGGCCGCTCGCTTCCTTCCGAGATTCGAGCTCACCGCCGACCCGGCGGTCGTCGCCGCTGCGACCGACATGGCCGACCGGCTGGCGATCGTCTCGGTGGAACGAGTCCACGACGAGCTCGAGCGATTGCTCGCCCTCGACGATCCGGGGCGCGGCCTCGACTTCCTCGATCGGACCGGCCTCCTGGAGCAGATCGTCCCCCCGCTGGCCGCCGGCCCCGCGCGGACCGAGGCCTTGGCCCTCGCTGCCGCCCCGGGCTCGGTCACCGTCCGCCGAGCCGGGCTGCTGTCGCCGCTCGGGGAGGCGGCGGGCTCCGCCCTCGCTCGCCTGCGCTACAGCCGGAACGACGCCGCCCGCACCGCCCGCCTCGTCGAAGCCGTCGGCCCGACGCTGACCCCGGAGGCGTCGGATGAGACGGTGCGCCGGGTCGTCGACCGGATCGGGTTCGCCGACGTCGACGAGCTGCGAGCGCTGAGCACCAACGTTCGCCGCCAGCGGGGCTTGTCTGACGCCGACGGCCCGTTCTTCGAGCGGCTCGCAGCACTCTCGAGCAGCGAGGACCTCGCCGACTTCGCCCCGCCCGTGACCGGTGGACGCCTGATCGACGAGCTCGACCTCGAACCGGGGCCCGCCGTCGGTCGGGCGGTGGCGTACCTGCGCGATCGGCGGTTCCGCCACGGTCCGATGAGCGAGGAGGAGGCCATCGAGGCCGTCCGCTCGTGGTTGGCCGACCGCAGCGGCTGAAACCCACCGATCCCCCGACGGGACGATGCAGGGCCCAATCGCTAACCTTGTCCACTGTGAGCCTTGCTCGGAACACGTCGTCGCCTGCGGGAGTGGTCAGCTATCGGCTGGCCCGCCAGCATCTCGTCGACGCGTTTGCCCGTGGTCGACGCACGACCGAGGAGATCTGCGACGCCCAACCGGAGCTGCGCCGAGTTGCTCACAGCTGCGCGACACCGATCGCCGAGCCGTGCCCGATCTGCGAGGGAGACGACCTCGTGGCGGTCACGTTCGCCTTCGGCCCGGGCCTGCCCAAGCACGGGCGGGTCCTCTCCGACAACGCCGAGATGCGGAAGCTGCGCCGCCGGGGCCGGCCCGCTACCTGCTATCTCATCGAGGTCTGCCGGCAGTGCTGGTGGAACCACCTGCGTGAATCGTACGCGGTGAGCGGGTAGCGGAGGCGACAACCACCCAAGACAACCCGACCCCGAACCCGAAGTCCGGATCCCGATGGGCGCCCCTATCGTGGGGCGACAGCTCCCGCCGCTGCTGGACGAACGCTCATCGCCGGTAGTGCCATGAACTCTCTCCAACGTGCCATAGATCCCCTGTCCGGACCGGTGAGGCCCCGGAACCGTCGCCGCAACCCACTGTGGCGCTTCCGCCGGTTCTTCTTCGCCGTCGCCCTACTCATCGTCGGGGCGATCGGTGCTGTGTTGTATACGTTCAGCCAGACCGAGCTGCCCGAGGACCGCTTCGAGTCGATCGCGCAGACCAGCTTCCTCTGCACCGCCGAGGTCACGGCGAACTGCGGGCCGGACAACGCGACCGCGCTGCTGTCTCAGGGGGGCGAAGATCGCGAGATCATCCCCTACGAGGAGCTCCCGCAGAGCCTGATCGATGCGGTGGTCGCCACCGAAGACCAGGCCTTCTTCGAGCACCAGGGGATCGATCCCCGGGGCATAACCCGCGCCGCTTACCAGTTCATCCGCCAGGAGGGCGTGACCCAGGGCGGCTCGACGATCACCCAGCAGTACGTGAAGCTCGCCTTCAACGACGCCGATCGCACCTTGATCCGCAAGGCCCGGGAGGCGATCCGGGCGGTCAAGCTCGAACAGGATCTGTCTCGGGAGTGCTCCGAGCGACCCGATCTCGGGGCTCGAACCCCGGCGCGGTGCGCCAAGGAGGAGATCCTCATCCGGTACCTCAACCGAGCATACTTCGGGCGGGGAGCGTCCGGGGTGCAGGCGGCGGCTCGCACCTACTTCGGCAAGGACGTCGGCGACCTCGAGGTCGAGGAGTCGGCCTACCTCGCCGGGCTCCTCCGGAACCCGAACGGGGCCGACCCGAACGACAACCCCGATGAAGCCAACCGGCGGCGGACCACGTCGCTCCAGCTGATGCTCGAGGCCGGGTACCTCACGGTCGAGCAGGCGAACGCAGCCAACGAAGCGCCGTGGAGGGTCGTGCCAACACGCGACCGCGAGGGCTTGGGCGAGGTCGCCGGGGCCGAGTGGGGGAGCGAGTACTTCGTCGAGGAGGTCCGCCAGCAGCTCGCCGAGCTGTTCCCGAACGGGGAGATCTACACGAACGGTCTCCGGGTGTACACCACCCTCGACCCAGCGCTACAGGAGGCCGCGTATCGGGCCGCTCACCTCCCCAAGGTCGGCGAGGACCTCGAGGCCCGGGGCAAGCCCCAGCTCGGCCCGACCCACCTCGACCCCGCCAACCCCGACGATCCGGCGGCGGCCATCGTCTCGATCGACGCCCAGGGTCGGGTCGTGGCGATGCTGGCCGGCACCGACTTCGACAACGACGAGTTCAACCTGGCGACCAGCAGCGGGGGCGAGGGCCGCCAGCCGGGGTCGACCTTCAAGCCCTTCGGCCTGGCCCTCGCCATCGAGCAGGGGATCTCGGCCCGATCCCTCTACCCGGCCGCACCCGGGGTGACGAGCGTGGGAGGGCCCTGCGTCGACGCCGACGGACCGTGGCAGGTGACCGGCGGGGCCAGCGGCCAGAACCGATACCGCGACCTCATCGACGCCCTGACCTGGTCGTCGAACGTGGTCTTCGCCCAACTGATCCTCGACATCGGCCCGGAGGTGATGTACCAGAAGGCGATCGACCTCGGCATCGGCTGGGACCCGGACCTGCCAGAGACCGGCAGCGTCCCGTGCTCGCTGATCCTCGGAGGGAAGGAGGCGCCGGTGGTCGACATGGCAGGTGCCTACTCCACCTTCGAGCGAGGCGGCATCCAGCTCGATCCGGTGCTGATCGAGCGGGTCGAGAACATCGACGGTGAGGTGATCTGCTGGTACCCGGTCAACGGGGTCTGCTCCGATGGGCCCGAGCGATCTGGCGAGCAGGTGTTCTCGCCGAGCACGACCAGGCAGGTGACCTACGCGATGAGCCAGGTCGTCCAGTCCGGCACGGGACGGGCCGCTCCCTTCGCCGAGGGTCGGGCGATCGTCGGTAAGACGGGAACGTCGCAGAACAGCGTCGACGGATGGTTCGCCGGCTTCACCTGCGATCTGACCACGGTCGTGTGGATCGGGCACGACGGTGAGGTGCAGTACCCGATGATCGACTTCCGGATGCCTCGTGACGACGGCGGGCTCGACACGCCGCGCGACGAGAACGGGAACTACATCGACAACCGCGACTGGCCGAACATCGAGGGTGGCAACCTGCCGACCTGGATCTGGTCGGCGTACATGGCCGAGGCGACCGCCGCCGCGCCGCCGTGCGAGTCGCTGGAGATGGAGACCGAGTTCCCCGGTGTCCGCCTCAACCAGGATCTGTCGACAACGACGCTGCCGCCCTGCGGCGTCGAGCTCGACCGCTGGGGCTACCCCTACGGCAGCGGCCCCGACAGCTTCCGCTACATCGCAACGACGGCGCCGCCGACCACCCAGGCCCCTGCTCCGGAGCCCGCTCCCTCGAACGGCTCCCAACCGGAAGGTCCGAGGCTGCCGAACAACAACAACAATGGTCAGGGCGATCAGGGGGGGTGCGTCGATCCTCAGGTCTGGGCGCTCCAAGCCGATCCCAACGCTCCGCAGCCGACCAACCCCGACGGCACACCGGCGTCGGGTGGGCCGACGGGACCACCGCCGACCGGCGAGGAGTCGACGACGGTCACGTCCGGACCGGCGGGACCGTCAACCGATCAGACCACGACCCCGACCGTGCCGCCATCGTCGGAGTCGACCCTGTCGCTTCCGACCAGCGTCCCGCCGCCGTCGAGCGAGCCGCCGCAATCGACCGACCCGCCACCGTCGAGTGATCCGCCACCGTCGTCGCCGCCTTCGTCAGCCGACGGCTGAGGCCGGCTCGGCGATGTGGTCGGCCGATGGCGGCGCCTCTCGGGTTGTCCGGGCGGCGACCGTCGACGACGTCGAGGCGATGCTGTCGATCTACCGACCGATCGTGGAGCGCACCGCGATCTCCTTCGAGCTGACCGCGCCGACGGCCCACGAGTTCGCCGGCCGGTTGGCGACGGTGACCCGGCGCGATCCGTGGCTGGTGTGCGAGATCGGATCGCGGGTGGTGGGCTACGCCTACGCCAGCAACTTCCGGACCCGGCCGGCCTACGCCATGACCAGGGAGACGACGATCTACGTCGAGGGGTCAGCGCAGGGGCAAGGTATCGGAGCTCGGCTGCTCGGTGAGCTCCTCGCAGCGTTGGCCGCCGATGGGATCCATCGGGCGGTGGCAGGGATCGTGCCGCCGAACCCGTCGAGCATCGCCCTCCACGAGCGCCTCGGCTTTTGCCACGTCGGCACCTTCGACCAGGTCGGTCACAAGTTCGGTCGGTGGCACGATCTCGGGTTCTGGCAGCGCGAGCTCGGCGCCGGACCTGTCTAGTCGTGCGTCAGATCGGGGTGAAGCGGGGGAGGGCGTTGCCCTCGCCGGTGTCGTCCCACACGACCCGAACTCGGGTGTCTATGGCGACGGCGGCCGGGTCGCAGTCGACGATGTTCGTCATCAGGCGCGGTCCCTCGTCGAGCTCGACGTAGGCGAGCACGTACGGGGTCACCGCGCCCCACCGCCTTCCTGGGCTGTGGTGGACGACGGTGTAGCTGTAGACCGAGCCTTCGCCGGTGGCGTCGAACCACTCGAGATCGAAGCTGGAGCACTCGGGGCACAGCGAGCGGGGCCACCAGATGACGGTGTCGCACGCGGCGCACCGTTGGAGGGTGAGGCGACCCTCGGCGGTAGCCGCCCAGAACGGGGCCGAGTCCTCGTTGGTCCGAGGTGGTTTGGTCGGGAGGTCGGACATGTCAGAGCTCCCTGCCCATGATGAGCGTGGCGCTGCCCATCCGGGCTGCGAGCGAGCCGCCGGTCCCGTGGGCCAGGGCGATCTCGCAGTCTGGCACCTGCACGGCCTCGTGGGCCTCCCCCCGGAGCTGGCGGACCGCCTCGAGGATCTTGGTCATGCCGCCACGGTTGCCGGGGTGGTTGGAGCAGAGCCCCCCGCCGTCGGTGTTGAACGGCAACGCCCCACCGGGGGATTGGAGGTTGCCGTCGGCCACGAACGGCCCGCCGCGGCCCTTGTCGCAGAAGCCGAGGTCTTCGATCGTCTCGAGGACGGTGATGGTGAACGAGTCGTAGATCGAGACATAGTCGACGTCGGCCGGTGTGAGCCCGGCCTCGGCGAACGCCGCCGGTCCCGACCACACCGCTCCGGTGTGGGTGAGATCGATCCGGCCGTTGGCGGTGCCCTTCGGCGCTTCGGCTGCCCCGAGGATCGGCACGCAATGCCGGTCGAGATCGGCCGCCACCTCCGGACCGACCACGACGACCGCTCCGCCCCCGTCGGTGATCACGCAGCAGTCGAGCCGGTGGAGCGGGTCGGCGATCATCGGCGAGTCGAGCACCTCCTCGACGGTGACGACGTCGCGCAGCAGAGCGTTGGGGTTGTGCTGGGCGTGGGTCGAAGCCGCCACCTTGATCGCCGCCAGCTGCTCGCTCGTCGTGCCGAACTCGTGCATGTGGCGCCGGGCAGCGAGCGCGTAGGCGGCGACAACGGTGCTGCCGAACAGGCCTTCGAAGTCGATCTCGGGCCCGCCGGCCCGTCCGGCCCCACCCGGCTGGGCCCCGCCGGTGCGGGGCTTGCCGGCGAGGCTCACCAGCGCCACCCGGCACTTGCCGGCGACGATCGCGGCGGCTGCGTGGTTGACATGGGCGATGTAGGACGATCCCCCCATCTCGGTGGAGTCGATGTAGGTGGCCGAGATCCCCAGGTAGTCGATCATCGACAGCGTGCCGAACCCGGGGGAGTCACCGGCGCTGAAGTAGGCGTCGACGTCGCCCATCGACAGCCCCGCGTCGTTCAGCGCCCCGACGCAGACCCGGGCGTGGATCTCCATCAGCGACTGGTCGGGGATCTTCCGTCCCGGGTGCTCGTAGACGCCGGCTATGAAGGCCGCGCCCCTGCTACTGCCTGCAGCGCTCACGGCCGAGACCCTAGTGCGGCGGGCCGGCGCCCGCCGCCTGGAGTTCGGCCTCCGGCCGACCGTCCCGGAGACGTGACACCATGGTGAACACTCAAAGCGACCAGGCGAAGCGGAGGGGCTCAGGTCTGGGCGGGGCGACGACGGCGGGTCATCATGTTCTCGGCCGCCGCCTCGACCAGGCCGGGCATCACCGCAGTCAGCTCGGCGGGATCCCACCGGTCGTCCTGGCTGAC
This sequence comes from Acidimicrobiia bacterium, assembly GCA_029861725.1. GTDB lineage: Bacteria > Actinomycetota > Acidimicrobiia > Acidimicrobiales > SZUA-35 > CADEDH01. The sequence continues at coordinate 9,607 of JAOTYQ010000169.1, forward strand.
CCCGGGTCCGGCCTCCCAGCCCTCCATGCAGTTGATGTTGCCTCCGCTGACGAGGAACACCCGGCCCGTCACCTCTCGAGCCTGGGGCTCGTCCGACCCGAGCCACACCACGGTCGGGGCCACATTGTCGGCGTGGCGGTTGTCGAACTCACCTTCGGCGACCTCGGCCTGGCCGAAGGGCAGGTTCTCGGTCATCCTGGTCCGGGCGCCGGGGGAGATGGCGTTGACGGTGACGCCATAGCGGCCGAGCTCGGCCGAGGCGATGATCGTGAAGGCGGCGATCCCGGCCTTGGCCGCGCCGTAGTTGGTCTGCCCGGCGTTGCCGTAGAGACCGGAGGTGCTGCTCGTGTTGATGATCGCCGCCCCCTCCACCGGGTCGTCGGCCTTGAACCGCTCGCGCCAGTAGGCGGCGGCCCAGCGCGACGGAGCGAAGGTTCCCTTGAGGTGCACCTGGATCACGGCGTCCCACTCGGCCTCGGTCATGTTGGTCAGCATCCGATCGCGGAGGATGCCGGCGTTGTTGACGACGACGTGCAGCTCGCCGAAGTGCTCGATCGCTTGATTGACCAGCCGCTGCGCCCCCTCCCAGTTCGACACGTCGTCCCCGTTGACGATCGCCTCGCCTCCCATGCCCTCGATCTCGGCGACCACGTCTTGGGCAGGTGTCGTGTCGGCGCCGCTCCCGTCGACCTCGCCGCCGAGGTCGTTGACGACGACCTTCGCCCCCTGCCGGGCGAACTCGATCGCGTGACCGCGGCCGATGCCGCGGCCCGCGCCGGTGACGATG
>JAOTYQ010000760.1 GCA_029861725.1 Acidimicrobiia bacterium
AGCGGGATGCTCAGCTGAGCCTCGAGGTCTGCGCCGGAGAGGGCCATGCCGTGAGGCGCCATGGCCACGTGGATCTCGGCCGTGCGCGGCTCGAGGAGTGGGATCCCGACGACCGGGTCGCTGCCAGCGGCGACTTGTCCGTGCATCCGGACTCTCTTGCCGCGAGCGATAGTGGCGTCCACTTGGTAGACACCGCCTTGGGCTGGCGTGTCGCCGATGTCGTCGCCGTTGCAGGGGTCGCTACACAGTTCGGGATAGTTGAAGACGAACGCCCAGAGCGTGAACACCTCCGGCCGGCCAGGCGTTACCGGAGGATGGGGGGGAGCCCACGGCGGGATCTGATCGGGTGTGGGGTAGATGTAGCTCCCTGGCTCCGGCGTCGGCACCCGCCATGCGATGGCCACCCTGTGACCGAGGCGAACCAGGAGCGCGCCATTGGCTTGATAGTTACCGGCGCCGCCTTGCCCAAGCACGTCTTCTTTTTGGAAGATCAACCGCCGATGGTCGGCTGAGGCCGTCCCGGTGAGGGCGAGCAACACGAACCCGACCAGAGCCACGGCGATGATCCGACGCGCCAATCGCCGAGACGAGTTCTGATGTTTTGCCTTCATCATCCCACCTTCTTTTGCTCACCCCGCAACGAGCACCGCCGGTAGATCGAGCCTAGGCCATTGGTTCCAACGGGTCAGTGGGCGTAAGGGGTGAGGGTGCGGGCTGGTCCATCACGGCCCGTGGTTTCGTTGTGCCAAATCGCGGCGGTCAATGCGAGCACTCGTTGCAGGCCTCTGGCGGAACGCTTTGAGGAAGCGGCGGCCTGGCCGTGTCTTCTCTGATTTCAGATTCGGTCGGATCAGGGTGATCCCGGCGGTGTTGAGTTCGTGCTCGAAGCTTGCTCGCCGGTAGCCCTTGTCCGCCGGCGGACGCCCAGCTGCAATCGGTCACGACTCGCACACTCGGGAACGCTCTGGTGGTCTCGGCCGGCGCCCGTTTCCAGTCACCCGCCACTGAGATTCTTACCGCACCAAGTCGGTTCTTCGGTCCGTGACCCGCTGACGAGGTCCGACTCGAAGCCCCGACAGTCTGCGATTTCCAGGCACACCGCCCGCTGAGTAACGCCGGTGATGCGTGGATGGCTGCTGTGATTCTGCGCGTCGTGACCGAGCGGCCTGCCCGAGGGTTGACAGGTCCTGCTGTGGGATGATGGACGTTGGGCCCTATCGCTGGTTTGCGATCGCGGGGACGCTTCGAGCGAGGAAGCCGAGAGAGGTTGTTTGTCGTCGGCGATGTTCGGGCCGGCTCGGAGTTGGAGGAGTCGGGGTATGCCGGTGGTCGAGTGTGTTGGAGTGACCAAGCACTATGAGGGCATGCCACCTGAGGTCTTGGCCTTGCGGGGGGTCGATCTTGCGGTCGAGCCGGGAGAGATGCTGGCGGTTATGGGGCCGAGTGGTTGTGGGAAGTCGACGTTGTTGCACATGCTCGGCGGGCTGGACACGCCAACCTCGGGTGAGGTCACGGTGTTGGATCGCCGGATCGACCAGCTGAGCGAGACTCAGCGTGCCCGTCTGCGGCGGGGTGAGATCGGGTTTGTGTTCCAGTTCTTCAATCTGGTGGCTGATCTCTCGGTGGCCGACAATGTCGAGCTGCCCATGCTGTTGATGGGTGCCTCGTCGGCCGAGGCTCGGACGCGCCGCGATGAGTTGCTGACGGCACTGGCTGTGGACGAGCACGCAAAGAGTTCGCCTCGTGAGCTCTCTGGGGGTCAGCAGCAGCGGGTTGCCATCGCTCGGGCTCTGGTGAACAGGCCCGCATTGCTTCTGGCGGACGAGCCAACCGGCAATCTCGATTCTGCTGCGGCTGGTGAAGTGTTGGCTGTGCTTCGTGAGCAGGCAGGAGAGGAGCGGTCAATGGTGATGGTGACCCATGACCCGCGTGTGGCGAACGTGGCTGATCGGGTTGCGGTGATGGAGGACGGTGTGGTCGCTGACGTGCTTCGACCTGGCGAGGGAGAGGTGATCGATCTTCGGTTGCTGTCGCCGATCCAGGTCGGTTCGTCATGATCCGGGCCTTCTGGCGTCGTTGGCTCGCGAGTTTGAAGAGCAGGCCGTGGCAGAGCGCTCTGCTTCTGTTGGTGGTGACGATTTCGGCGATGGGAATCACCGCTGGTCTCGACCAGCAACGAGGAGCAGAGGAACGGTGGGACGACGTCTTCACCGAGGTGAACGGCGCCCATCTCGTACTCTACGGGGGGCCGGATGTGCCGCTCACGGAAATTGCGAACGAGGCCGCCGTCATCGAGACGGCCGGGCCGTTCCGGTCCATCGACGCCACCCTGGTTTTCGACTCGGTCGATTCCGATCTCGACCTCCGTGGCATCGGAACGACCATGCCGACGGTCACGAAACCGTTGTTGACCGATGGCCGCTGGCTTGTCGACGGTGACCGGACGGGAATCGTTCTCGACACGGCCTTCGCTCTTGATCGGGGCATCTCGGTCGGAGACGAGGTCCGGCTGGAGACGGCAGGAGGAGACAACAGCTTCGAGGTCGTCGGCCTGGCCGTGGACACCGTCGATTGCCTCTACCCGCTATGCGATCCCGGTCGCAGCTGGGCGCTGCCGTCGGTGTTGGAGGAGATCGGCGGGGACGACCAGGGCACGATCTCGATGCTCCGCCTGGCTGACCCTGATGACGCGGCGAGATACGCCGGTGATCTCCAGGGCCGCTACCCGCAGATCGGCACGGCGTTGGATTGGCAGGACACCCGCGACGA
>JAOTYQ010000761.1 GCA_029861725.1 Acidimicrobiia bacterium
CGCCACCTCCATCAGCGCCACGATCGAACAACCGTGCTCCTCGTAGGCGTCGATCATCCCTTTCACGACCCCGGCCGAGGGGTGCATGATGTCGTCGCCGAGCATGACGACGAAGGGGGCGTCGCCAACGTGGTTCCGAGCGGTCCCGATGGCGTGTCCGAGGCCGAGCGCTTCGCCCTGGCGGACGTAGTGGAGCTGGGCCAACTGGGACAGCGCTCGGACCTGCGCTGCCTCGTCGGTCTTGCCCTTGGCGTCGAGCGTCGCCTCGAGGTCGGTGATGCGGTCGAAGTGATCCTCGAGGACCTTCTTGTGGCGTGAGGTGACCACGAGGATGTCCTCGATGCCCGCATCGACCGCTTCCTCGACCACGTACTGGATCACCGGTTGGTCGACGACCGGCAGCATCTCCTTCGGCACCGCTTTGGAGAACGGAAGGAACCGGGTACCCAAGCCGGCGGCGGGAATCACTGCTTTGCGTACCTTCGACATCGACGACTCCAGGTTGGCAGGGTTGGCCCGAGACTACCAAGATCGGTCGCAGCGGCCGGTAGGATCAAGACTTGTGCCTGCGCCAGGACGCCGCCGGCAATGGCCGGTTCCTCGACGACAACACCCCGCCGAAAACCGTCTCCGACAACACCGACAACACCGACAACACCGAACACGGAAATGCCTACCTACGAATACAAGTGCACCGTCTGTGCCGACCACTTCGACATCGAGCAGTCGATCACCGAGGACACGCTCACCTCGCTGACCGGCTGTGCAGTCGCCGACGACGGCGATCACAAGCTCAAGAAGGTGTTCAGCGCCGTTGGTATCTCGTTCAAGGGCGATGGCTTCTACCGGAACGACTCGCGCTCGTCGAACAAGACCTCCGGGTCCGACCCGAGCTCGTCGAACGGGGGAACGAACGGATCCTCCGACTCCTCGTCGTCGACCTCGTCGAGCTCCTCGAGTGCGGAGTCCGGGTCGAGCTCCTCGACTAGCGACTCGAGCTCCGGGTCGAAGGAATCGAAGGCGTCGGCCGGCTCGAGCTCATCGGCCGACTGATCGCCGCGGCCCTGGCGCCGCCCCCCGTTCGCGCTTCCCCCGCAGCATCACCGCCGCCCTGGGTAGCGACCCCGGGCCGGCAAGATCCGAGGAGCGTGGATGCCATCGCCGACCTCCCAGGCCCCCGCCGACACAGGGGCCGAGAACTTCCCGCCCCGCCCGCCGGCCGATCGGGGCGCGGCCCGCCTCCGCCGCCGCCTGCGCCGACGCGTGCGGACCAGACGGCTCGTGGCGGTGGCCGTCGCCAGCTCGGCGGCGCTCGGCGTCTCCCTCCGCGCTGGCGGCGGCACGACCGACGTCCCGCTCGTCACGGTCGCCGTCGCCACCAGGGACCTGACACCGGGGGAGGAGATCGACGCCGGCTCCGTACGGTCGGTGGAGGTACCGACGGAGCTGGTGCCGTCGGCCGCGGTGGTCGACCCGGTCGGGCGGACCGTCGTCGCCGCCGTCCACGCAGGCGAGGTCGTGCACCGCGCGCGACTGACGTTCGACCGGCTCGGTCTGCTGGCCGACGAGGTGGCGGTGGCCCTGGCCCGACCCCCCGCTCCTCTCCCCTTGGCCGATGGCGACGTCGTGCACCTGGTCGGTGTGACCGCTGGCGGTCAGGGCGGCGTTCGGGCGGCCGAGCTCGGCTCGGCGAGGGTGCTCGCCGTCGACGATGATTCGGTCACCGTCGCCGTCCGTCGGGCGGAGGCCGTCGCCCTGGTGGAACAGCGAGCCCGAGGAACGATCGAGATACTGCTCACTCCAACCCGCCCTTGATCGTCGGAGCGCAGCCGGCGCCCTCGGTAGGTCGGCCGTCGAGCCACCTCAGCCGCTGGCAGGATCGTCGACGGAAGGCACGATGCGAGGCGTCCACGGGCGAGGCTTGTCGTAGTGGTGCCCAACGATCCTCCCCTGCCTCATCGAGTGCAGGAACTCCTCCGGGCCGGAGAAGTCGGGCATTTCGATGTAGCCAGCCCCGAGCGCGGACGGTACGTGGGCGTCGCTGCCGGCGCCCACGGCGAGCCCGTGCCGCTTCCCGTACGCAACCGCCTCGCGGTTCAGCGACGTCAAGCTCGTCTTCGAGTTGTGACCCTCTATGGCATCGACCAGGCCCTCGGCGACGAGGAGATCGATCTCTTCGGGTCGCAGGCAGTTGCGCATCGGGTCGAACGGATGGGGGATGTAGATGAGCCCGCCCTGTTCCCGTATCCGGGTCGCGGCCTCGACCACGCCGATTCCGATCGGGAGGCGCTCGGTGAGGAAGAGCCCGATGATCTCACCCTGCCCGACTCGGAGCTCCTCGCCGACCACTACCCGGCAGGGAAGTTCGTCCGCCAGGCGCTCCGCTCCTGCGGTCGCGTTGTGATCGGTGATGCAGAGCACGTCGATGGCGGACTCCTCGACGGCCGCCAGCAGCTCGTCGGGGGTGGTGGTGCAGTCGCCGGACCACATGGTGTGACTGTGGCAGTCGACTCGAAGCCAGCCGTCGGTGACCGCCTCGGAGAGGTGCGGGTGGCGATCGGCCGCGGCGGGGACGATCACGCCGATGCGCCCGACAGCGTGACGTCGCTGATCACCAGCGACGGCGTGCTGACGCCGCTCGGGAGGTGTTCGAGGTCGTCGCCGACCCTCGTGACGTCGAGCAGAAGCCGTTGGAGGGTCGAGCCGAGGGTGCACTCGTTGATCGGTTCAGCCAGCTCGCCGTGGCGTATCATGCGACCGACGGCGCC
>JAOTYQ010000762.1 GCA_029861725.1 Acidimicrobiia bacterium
CCCTGCGTCGGCCCGTGTGTCGTTCTGCTCGACGCGACCGTACCCCCTGGACCGGGCGCCTTCGAACCGGGGTCTGGAGCCGGCTCGCCCCCAGTGGCTAGTCTCGGCCCACGATGAGGAGAGGACGCCATCGGCCAGGTGCTGCTGCGATTCCCCCGGTTGGGGCGCGATGAGCGGGAGCGCCCTCGATCAGCTGGTGGCCACCGTCCAGGTCGAGGCGATCGGTCCCGACCGTTTCCGCGGCGTCGGATCCCACCACGACGGAGTCGACGCAACCTACGGTGGTCACTTCCTCGGCCAAGCCACGTCGGCCGCCCTGGCCACGGTCGACGACGACCGGCGCCTGCACTCGCTCCACGGCTACTTCCTCAGAGCGGGCCGACCTGGCGAGCCGTATGTCCTCGAGGTGGAGCGGCTCCGGGACGGACGTAGCTTCTGCACCCGACGGGTCCGGGTCTTCCAGAACCAGGGGAAGACCCAGTTCGAGCTGCTCGCCTCGTGCGCTCGACCAGAGGACGGGCCGCAGAAGGCGGCGGCGCCGCCCGTCGACCTCGATCGACTCCCCCGTCCCGAGGACCTGCCAAACCAGCGCGAGTTGATGGCATCGCTCGACCCCCTTCCGCTGCCGGAGGACTGGGCCTTGCGCGACTACGGACTCGACATCCGCACCGTCAACGCGCCCTGGGTGCCGGAAGGACCGTCGGCCGATGGCGGGATCCGCCTCTGGGTCAAGGCAGCCGGCCCGTTGCCCGCCGACGATCACCTGCAGGCAGCGATCATGGCCTACCAGAGCGACGAGTCGATCGCCGACAACATCGCCATCCCATGGGGAGCCACCTGGGGCAGCCCCGGTGTGGTCTTCGTCAGCCTCGACCACTCGATCTGGTTCCACCGGCCGTTCGACCTCAACCAGTGGCTCTTCATCGACCAGCGCCCGATCACCGTCGGTCACGGGCGAGGCCTGGCGACCGCCACCGTCTGGAACACCGACGGCGAGCTGGTCGTGTCGTTCACCCAGGAGGCTCTGCTCCGACTCGGCCCGGACTTCCTCGACGACGAGGTCGGGCCATGACCTACACCCCGGCGACCGGCTATGCGCTGATGGCGGTGGCTGTGCTGTGCTTCGTCCTGGGGGCGCCCCCCTGGATGTTCCTGGCGACCGGCCTGGCCGCCGTCGTGTTCGGCTACCTCGGGCTCCGCCAGGGCCGAGCCAGGGCGGCCGAGGCGGCGAACGGCGAGGGCGACGGCCAGGACCGGGGCGGCGACGTCTGACGCCGGGCCAATCGTCGGCCGGACTGGGGCGGTGACCGGCGGTTAGGTTAGGACCATGGAGACCGAAGAGACTCGCAAGCTGATCGATACCTACTACCGCGCGCTGACCTCGGGCGATCGGGACACGGTGGCGTCGCTGGTGGCCGACGACTGTGTGTGGCTGCCGCCATCGACCGCTGACTTCGGCCCGATCGAGGGTGGCGATGCCGTGGTCGCCGAGCTGACCGGTGACGTGGTGAAGCGCACCTTCGACATCTCGAAGCCGTTCAATCTCGACGTGCGATCGGTGATCGTCGACGGCGACAAGGCCGTCGTCCAGCAGCGGCTGACCGCCACCGCCAAGGCCACCGGGGCCGAGTATGACAACCAGTACTGCTGGGTCTACACCTGCCGCGACGGCCGGATCGTGCACATGGAGGAGTACGCCGACACCCTGCTGGCCAGCCGAGTCATGGGTTGGGATCAGGCCGAAGCCTGAGCCGGTTCGCCCCGGCCCGGCCGATCGCCCTCGACCTGGACCCGATGCATCACCCTGGGATCGTCGCCGTGGTCGTGCACGGCGTAGTGCAAGACCGACCGGTTGTCCCACAGCACGAGATCACCCGGGCGCCAGCGGTGCCGGGCCTGGAAATCGGGTCGGGCCGAGTGCTCGAACAGGAACTCGAGCAAGCCCCGGCTCTCGCTCCGGCGCCACCCGTCGAACCGCTGGGTGAAGGCCCGACAGACGTAGAGAGCCTCGTCACCGCGCTCCTCGTGGACTCGGACGACGGGGTGCACGGCTCGGGGGGCGGCGGCGGGATCCTGGCCATAGAGCCGAGCCAGTCCCTCGGCGGTGTGGACCGCCCGGAGCTGTCGGAGGTGGTCCTGCAACGCCGGTGAGAGCGCCTCGAAAGCGAGGTGCTGGTTGGCGAACGCCGTCTCGCCTCCGAGCTCCGGCGCTTCGAGGGCGTGGAGCATCGTCAGCTTGGGCGGGACCGGCTCGTAGCTCATGTCGCTGTGCCAGTGCTCGTTCGGATCCTTCGCTTTGCCGAGGTTCTCGAGCCGCATGACCTCGGGGTGGGCTTCGGTACCGTTGTAAGGATGGCGCTGGAGTGGCCCCCAGCGGGCGGCGAACGCCTTCTGCTCGCCAGGGTCGAGCTCCTGATCGGGGAACGCCAACACGTGATGGTCGGCGAACGCTTGGCGAATCGTGGCGAAGGCCGCGTCGTCGAGCACGCGGACGTCGACGCCGGTGACGGTCGCCCCGAGCGGGGAGGCGGATCGGGAGATCTCGATCATGGTCCCAGTCTCCCCCAACTGGCGTGGCTCACCCACATGACCCGTGGCTGCCCCGACGCGAGCACGCGAGATTGCCTCGCTGCGATGCGGGCGGCCGGACCGCTCGCACCCACGACCCGGCCCGATCGTGCTCAGGCCAGGTCGCGAAGATCGGCGACGGTGCCGTTCGGCCAGTCGGCCGACACCGCCAGCTCCCACAGCCTGCCCCCGATGGTGG
>JAOTYQ010000170.1 GCA_029861725.1 Acidimicrobiia bacterium
CGTCCTACCGCCGACCTCGCGTCGGAGCAGCTCTGCCCCGTCCTTCGGGCATCGCCCACCCCGAACCCGCGACGGCTGGAGCCGCCCGGTGTGGGACCCACCGTCCCGCAGGAAGTCGCCGACCACTTTTCGCAGGTGACGCTGGAGCTTCCGTTGCTCGCTCTGATCGAGAGAGCTCGCCGGGCGGGCAGGATCGATCCCGGCCCGGAACAGGGTCTCATCGGCGATCAGGTTGCCGACGCCGGCCAGCCTGGTCTGGTCGAGCAACCTGGCCTTGATCGGGACATCGCCGACGAAGACCCGGGCTCGGAGATCGCCAAGGGTGGCGGTGAAGACGTCTGCTCCGAGCGTGTCCTCGTCGGGATCTAGCTGAACGCCGCCGAGTCGCCTCGGATCCTGGATCCTGAGGTCACCCCCACCGGCAAACCTCAGCACGAACCGGTCCCACTCGGGGTTGTGGCGCTGGCTCGCGTACTCCAGGTACTCGATCGAGGAGACCTGGTCGACGATCAGCCGTCCTGTCATCCCGAACCGCAGCCCGAGCCGGATCTCGTTCGACAGATCGAGCACGAGCAGCTTGCCCTTCCGTCGAGCCGCCTCGACGACCTGGCCGGTTACTGCCTCCGTCACCGCGTTGGCGGTCAGCCCGTCCTTGAGGAACCACGGGTCTGGCGCCTCGACCGCCTCGATCATCCGGCCGACGACCTCAGCGGCCGACCGCCGGTAGATCTCGATCTCCACTCCCTCGGGCACAGCACTCCGATCGCGCCCGGGTCAGGCCTTGACCTGATCCGAGAGGAATCGGCTGAGTAGCGGGTCGATTTGTGGAAACTCGATCAGGAAGCCGTCGTGGCCGTGCTCGGATCCGATCATCTCGTAGGTGACGGGCGCACCTCCGGCGACGAGCAGGTCGCGCAGCTCGACCTGCTGGCGCGGGGTATAGAGGGCATCGCTGTCGATCGACACGATCAAGACCGGGCACGGGACCCGGCCGAGGGCCGTGGCTGTGCCACCCCGACCCCGACCGACGTCGTGGAGATCCATCGTCTTGTTCAGCACGAGGTAGCTGTTGGCGTCGAACCGGCGGGCGAGCTTCTGGCCGTGGTAGTCGAGGTAGCTCTCCACCTGGAACCGGTCCCACAGGTGGAAACGGTCGAGCCGGTCGACCGTTGCACGACCGAACCGGCGCTCCAGCGACGCGTCGCTGCGGTAGTGGAGCTGGGCGATCCGGCGGCCCAACATCAGCCCTTCGTGCGGACCCTCTCCGTCGGCGGCGTCGTAGTAGTCGCCACCGTTCCACTTTGGGTCGTTGACGACGGCGAGCCGACCGACCTCGCTCCAGCCGATCTGCAGCGCGCTGGCCGCCGCCGTCGAGGCGATGCTGACGATCGACGCCACCCGATCGGGGAACATCACCGCCCACTCGAGCGACTGCATCCCGCCCATCGATCCGCCGACCACCGACAACCACCGTGCGATTCCGAGGTGGTCGGCGAGCATCGCCTGGGTGCGGACGATGTCGCGGGTGGATACCACCGGGAACCTCGCCCCGTAGGGCTTGCCGTCGAACGGGTTGATCGAGGCCGGACCGGTCGAGCCCTGGCATCCACCGATCGCGTTGGCGCACACGATGAAGTACCGGTCGGTGTCGAGTGCCTTCCCCGGCCCGATCAGGTCGTTCCACCAGCCATCGGTCGGCTGACCGGGCCCGGACGGGCCGGCGGCGTGAGCATCGCCGGTGAGGGCGTGGCAGATGAGGATCGCATTGGAGCCAGCTGCGTCCAGCGTCCCCCACGTCTCGTAGGCGAGGGTGATCTCCTCCAGCACGCCTCCGCCTTCGAGGGCAAAGCAGCGACCCTCACAGATCGACACGAACTGCCGCCACGCTGGGGCATCGCCGGGCCGCCATGCACCCGTCGCCGGGATCGGCTCCTTGTCATCGGCCGGGGGCCGGCGGAGGGGATACATCCCTACGATCCTAGGGCCGCCGCGCCGGACGACCTCGCTCCTGACCGGGCCAAACTCGCAGGGTCGACCGGTCGCGGCTTCAGCCGGTTGCGCCACCACCGCAACACGTCGGGCGAGGCGCCGTAGGCCTCGGTCATGATGGCGGCCACGTCGAGAGCAGCGTCCCACGCCATCCCCAGCTCGCCATCGCCCGGCACCGCCGCCACCGTCTCGGCCGCGGCCGACCACGCGGCCTCGTCCCTCGGCAGGGGCAGGTCGGACACCTGGCGGGCCGCGAGCTTGACCGCATCGACCGTGAGGGCGGTTCCGAACCAGCGGCGCCAAGCCCACAGCACGACAGGCGGCGCGAGCAGCACGGCCGCGACCCGGTCGAGGTCGTCGGGTTCGGCGTGGACCGCGATCAGCGGCGTCGCCGGCATCAAATCGCCCAGCCGATCCACGACGGGCTCGAGGAGCTTCGTCTGGGTGGCAAGCAAGACTTTTGGCGCGAGCTGACGATCGAACCAGCCGGCGACCTTCGCCGACAGTCCGTCCCGGTCGACCATCGGACGGGTCCAGTCGGCCCCGCCGAACCGGAACGGTTTCCGGCCCCACGAAACCGTAAGCGGGTCGACGGCGCCGACGGTCACCAGCCGGGCCGAGTCGACGCCGTTGCCGGCCCGCTCCCCCGGCTCGGCCTCGCGGCAGCAGCCGACGAGCCCGTAGTGCTCATCGCGGAAGCCGGCGGTTGCCGTCACCAGGTCACCCAAGCGTCCCGACATGCGAGGCAGGCGGGGGGCACCCAGTGCGTCTGCGCCGTGGGCGCTCCAGCGCTGGGGTCCACGGGTCCCGGCCCGTGCCACCTCGGCGCCCCGAGCGAGCAGCACGTCAGGCCCGGGGTTGGCTCCGACGGCCAGCACCGGAGCACAGGCCCGCACACCCGCATCGAACAGCGGTTCGCGGGCCGCCCAGAGGGCCTGCAGCGGGGCGATCTCGTCGAGGTGGGCTCGGAGTGGCTCGGTGTCACGGCTCGCCAGGATCGACTGGGGCTGCACCAGCGCGACCGTCGAGCCGGGACCGGAGGTCTCCACCGCTCGGAGCAGGTGGGCGGCGGCGATGTCGGCATACGGTCCGAGGAGATCGGACCGCCGCGACCGGTAGCTGGCGGCCGACGGTGGCACGACTCCCCGCTTGAGCGGGCTGGCGAACGGCGGGTTCCCGACGACCAGCCGCTGCTCGGGCCAACCGAGCGGATCGTCGACGAGGGCGTCGCCCACCTCGATGGTGACGAGCTGCTCGGCCCGGCCCGAGGCCACCGCCTCGTGGCGGGTTCGGGCCAGCCAGAGCAGCACCGACCAGCGGCTGACCTCGACGGCGGCGGGATCGAGATCCACACCGCCGACCCGGCGCACCGCGTCGAGCGGGTCGATGCCGAGCTGCACGAGCCGATCGAGGGCGGCGAGCAGGAAGGCCCCGCCGCCGCAGGTCGGATCGGCCACGAACGGCGGAGCCTCGCCGCTAGCGGTTGCGAGCCGCACGAGGCCTTCGACCACCGGCCGCGGCGTGTACCAGGCGCCCCGCGCTCTGCGGTCGGTGGTGGTTGCCGCCTGCTCGTGGACCGTACCGACGAGCCACGGATCAGCCCACCCCGACGGTGGCTCGGGCCACGACCCATCGTCGAACGCAGCTCGTGAGCTCGCTCGTCCGGCCAACGGGGCAACACCGATCGCCGCCGCGACCCGGTCGGCAACGAGCGCAGCCAGTTCGATCGCCGATGCTCGCTGCTGTTGGCGGCACAGCGCGGCCGCCCACTTCTTCAGGGGGTCACGAAACCGGGGCTCAGGCTTCAGCGGTTGGATCCCAGGCGGCGAGGTCTTTCAGCCGGACATCGTTGGAGAACATCTCGACGATCGGGATATCGAGGGCCAGCCGCTTCTGGATGCGCTTGACCTCGAGCTCCTGGTTCCACAGCACGAGCGTGACCGCCACGCCCGAGCCGCCCGCTCGGGCGGTGCGGCCGGAGCGGTGCAGATAGGTCTTGTGGTCCTCCGGCGGATCGAAGTGGAGGACGATGTCGACATCGTCGACGTGGATCCCGCGGGCGGCGACGTCGGTGGCCACCAGGGCGTGTATCTTGCCGGTGCTGAAGTCGCGTAGCGCCTTCTCCCGCTGGCGCTGGCGCAGGTCGCCGTGGATTGCCTGGGCCGACACGTCGAGCTTGGCAAGATCGTTGGCAAGCCGGTCGCAAGCCCGCTTGGTGTTGCAGAACACCATCGTCCGGTTGGCGGAGTTGACGATGGTGGCCACGACTTTCTTGCGATCCATCTCGTGGACCCCGACGAATCGGTGCACCATCTCGTCGACGGTGACCTCCTTCGACTCGACCTCGTGCCGAACCGGGTCGTTCTGGTAGCGGGTGACGAGACCGTCGATCGCTCCGTCGAGCGTGGCCGAGAACAACAGCGTCTGATGCTCGCCTTCGACCCGTCGCAGGATCCACTCGACCTGGGGCAGGAACCCCATGTCGGCCATCCGGTCCGCCTCATCGATGACGACGTGGTTGACCTGGGCGACGTCGATGACACCTCGATCCATGAGGTCGATCATCCGGCCGGGGGTGGCGACGATCAGCTCGATGCCCTTTTTCAATTTGGCGATCTGCTTATCGATGTCGGCGCCGCCGTAGACGGCGAGGCTGCGAAGACCCATCGCCTCTGCCAGCGGCTCGAGCTCGGAGAAGACCTGGGTGGCGAGCTCCCGGGTCGGGACGAGGATGACGCCACCGACCCGTCCCTTCTCCTCGGCGGCCATCGCCTGGACGGTAGGGATGCCGAAGGCGAGCGTCTTGCCAGAGCCGGTCTTGGCCTTCCCGCACACGTCGCGACCACTGAGCGCGTCGGGGATCGTCATCTCCTGGATGGGGAACGCCTTTTCGATTCCTGCCGCCTGGAGGGTGTCGATCACTACCGGGGCGACACCCAGCTCGACGAACGTCTTGCTCAACTCTCTTGTCCTGACTGTGACGTACCGTGATGCGAAGTTTCTCAGTCGGCCCCCGCGCAGAGACCTTTACTTCTTCCTACTGTTCGCATCGCACGGGACCAGATCGATCGTGTAACCCCCAGGCTACCCACGTCGCTGCTACTCAGCGCGCACCGTACAACCACCTAGCGTAGCCTTGCTGAACGATGATGGCTCTGGACCTCACCGAGGCATGGCCCGTCGACAGGGTTTCAGCGGGCTGGATAACCGCTGCCGGGGCGACCGCGGTAGTCGGTGCCGACGACGCCGTGTTCGCTCTGGCCTCGGTGACGAAGCCCCTGTTCGCCTATGCGGTCCTGGTCTCGATCGAGGAGGGAACGCTCGGGCTCGACCAGCCAGCGGGGCCCGAAGGCGCCACGATCCGGCACCTGCTGGCCCACGCCTCGGGCCTGGGTGACGACCCGTCGAGCCCGCTCAGCCCGCCCGGCCGCCGCCGGATCTACTCCAACGCCGGCTACGAGCTGCTCGGGAGCCAGCTGACCGCCGCCAGCGGGATCCCGGCCGGCGACTACTTCCGGGAAGCGGTCGTCGAGCCCCTCGGGATGGGGTCGACGGAGCTCACCGGCTCCCCCGCCCATGGCGCCGTCAGCACGGTCGTCGATCTGCTGAAGGTCGCAGCGGAATGGCTGGCTCCGACCCTCATCTCGGAGGTGACGATGATCGACGCCCGGTCGCCGCAGTTCGCCCGTCTCCCCGGCGTGCTTCCGGGTTACGGTCGTCACGACCCGAACCCGTGGGGCCTCGGCTTCGAGATCAAGGGCACGAAGGCGCCGCACTGGACCGGCACGACGAACTCACCGGCTACGTTCGGCCACTTCGGGCGGGCGGGAACGTTCCTCTGGATCGATCCCGCAGCCGGGGTCGCCTGCGCGGCGCTCACCGATCGCGACTTCGGGCCGTGGGCCTTGCCGCTGTGGCCGGCGCTGGCCGACGCCGTTCTCGCCGAGGTGACCGACTAGCACCAACCGGTTGCGGGCCGGGGTGATCCCGAGCGCACCGAATCGGTCAAGTCCAGCGGCTCCAGGCCGACCGGATCCGACGTGTCCGGGTTGAGCAACCAGCTGGCCGAGGCCCGCGCCCGCCAGGCGCTGCGGGCCGCCGGCCTGGCGTTCGATGGCCCACTCGAGCGGGCGAGCAGCACCAACAACGAGATCCATCTCAGCGACCACCACGTCATCAGGGTCAGCCCAACGGTGAACCACCGCCTGCAGCGCGAGGCCCAGCTGTACCGACACCTCCCGACCGCTCCGTGGAGCCCGGTACTGATCGCATCGGGCTCGTTCAGCGGCACCGACTATCTCGTCGTCGAGCGCAAACCGGGGCGGCCGCTTGCCCACGTCTGGGCGTTCCTCCCGGCGGGCGACCGTCGGCGGGCCGTCGCCGATCTTGCCGCCTGCCTCCGGGCGATCCACGCCACCCCGGCGCCAGGCGACGACGTCGCCCCGCTCGGCGACACGATCCACCTGCTCGACCCGGGCCCGGGCTCGGTGGTCGGACCACTGCTCGAGGGCATCGACCGGCTCGCCGCCGACCCGAACGCCGACTCCGGTGTCATGGCCGCAGCCCGGGACTACGTGGCGGCCAACGCCCACCGGCTCGACGAGTTCGACGAGAGGTTCCTCGTGCACGGCGACCTCACGTTCGAGAACATCCTCCACGCCGAAGGCCATGTCAGCGCGGTCGTCGATTTCGAGTGGTGCCGGGGCGCCCCGCCCGACCTCGATCTCGATGTGCTGCTCCGATGCTGCGCCATGCCCCAGGCCCACGTCGCTGCCGAGTTCGAGTCGCTCAACCAACCGGAGCGGTTCGTCGACGTGCCAGCCTGGCTGGCCGAGGACTATCCCGAGCTGTTCGACTGCGCCGGGCTCAAGGAGCGACTAACCATTTACTCGCTCGCGTTCGACGTGCGGGACGCCGTCACTCGTTCCGTCCCCCAGCATCGGGCTGACGTCGACGATCTCCACCCCTACAACCGGCTGATCAGCACCGTGTCGACCGGGGGTCACGTCTCGCTGCTGCTCGACCGGGCCGGCCTCGTCGTCTGAGGTCGCATCGGGTCAGAACGCCGGGATCTCATCGTGGGATCGCCGGCGAGGACGCAGCGCCGAGCGCTTCATGTCGCCGAGCAGGATCTTCACGAACCGAAAGCCAGCCTTGGTCGAGCGGTACGGGTGCCGCAGCAGCCGCAGGGGGTTCCCCATGCCCCGCAGCGGGTGACGCAACTGAGCCACCATCCCGGTCGGGATGAACTCGCTGACGCCGTAGCGCTGGGGACGGCGGCTGCGGGGCATGAAGTAGGTACCGAAGATGAGGTCCCACGCCGGGAGGAACACCGAGTAGTTCGAGTTGATGGCACCGGGCTCGTTGGCATGATGCCAGTGGTGGAACTCGGGGGTGATCACCAACTTGTGCAGCCACCTGAGACGCCACCGCACGTTGGCGTGGAGGAAGATCCCGAGCACGAACTGGACAACGGCGAGCACGCCGGTGAACTCGGCGCTGAACCCGGCGGCGAGGAGGAAGAAGAACGCAGGCGCAACGAGCGTCCCGTCGAGCGGGTGGTTGCGGAATCCGCTGACCCAGTCGAGGTGCTCCGTCGAGTGATGGATCGCGTGGAAGCGCCACAGGAACGGAACCTCGTGGTACCACCGGTGGGTCCAGTAAATGGCGAGATCGAACAGTGCGATCCCGACGAACGGCAGGATCGCCGCCGGGATCATGCCGACGAGCGGTCGCAGCAGCAAGCCCGGCAACCAGGCAAAGCTGATCGCGCCGACGATGACGGCGGCGGCGATACCGACCACGTTGAACGCCGGCCCTGCCAGCGCGAAGCCGATGTCGGTGCCGACGAGCGGGCGGCGCAGCTTCTGCCTGTGACGAGGGAACAGCTTCTCGAAGGGGACGACCAGCACGAACAAGACCGCGACGGCGACGATCGCCTCCAACTCGAGCGCGAGGCCGATCCCGATCAGGCCGAGCGCCAGGATGCTGGAGATGATGCGGCGCCACTTGCCGGGTCCGCCGGCAGCGGGCGCCACCGGCTCCTGCCACGCCGCGGTGGCCATCCGGGCCGAGGGATGATCCGGCGAGACCGTTGCCTCCTGTGCGGTTGCTGGCCACGGTGGTGGCCACTCGGGGGGCGGCCACGACGCAGGGGCGACGTTGGTGGCGGCTCGCTGACGTGGATCCTGGGGAGGCATCACCGTGGTCATGCACCTCTGTCGGGACGATCCCGCGGTCCGGTTCACATATCGAGCAAAAGGAGCCGAAAAGGTCCTTGGGGAGGACACACTGGCTCCGGGGTGGTGGATCGTCGGCGCTCGTGAACCGACTGAGACCCCCGATCCGACAGAGTCGACGATGAACACAGACGCCGAGCGCGACGACGGAGAGGACCGGGCGCTCGTCGCTCGTATCAGTCGTGGGGATCGGAGCGCGCTCGAGCAGCTCTACCGCCGCCACGCGGGGTGGCTCACGGCCCGCCTCGACAGCCGCTGTGGGGACGCCGATCTCGTCGATATCGCGCTCCAGGACACCTTTACCTCGGTGTGGAAATCGGCCAAGAAGTACCGAGGAGACGGTGTGGTGGCGGCTTGGCTGTGGGGGATCGCCCTGAGGCGCTTGATCGACCAGCTCCGGAAGCGCCGACCCACCCCGATGGATCCCACCGTGATGCAGGCCTTCGATCGCGCGATGTCGTTCGAAGACACCCTCATCGACAACGGCACCCACGGCGCACTCGGTCCCGCCCTTCGCGAGCTCAACCCCGATCTGCAGGCCGTCTTGATCGCCACCGCGATCGACGGCCTCACCACCAAAGAGGCGGCCCAGCTCCTCGGCGTGCCCCAGGGCACCGTCAAGACCCGCCTGCTCCGGGCCCGCCAACACCTCCAGGAGGTCCTGTCATGACCACCGGCTACCGCAACGACAACTGGGATGTCGACCCGGCCCGCATCGACCGTAACTGGCGGGCCATCGTCTTCGAGCTCGACGCCCCCCGACCGGGAAGGATCGAACGACTGCTGCGCTTCTTCCGGCTACCTCCCCACCTCACCCGGCTCGTGGTGGCCACCCCGGCCCTGCGGCGAGCGTGGTTCGTGGCCGTCGGCTTGGCGATGGTCGTCGCCATCAGCGGTTTCGAGCCCGAGACACGGGACAGCCTCTTCGGTCTTCTGCTCCTTGCCCCGCTGGTCCCGGTGCTCGGAGTGAGCTTCGCCTACGGTGCCGAGGCCGACCCGGCGCACGAGATCTCGGTCGCCACCCCGATGCGGGGGCTGCGGCTGATCGTCACCCGGGCCGCCGTCGTCTACGTCGTGTCGGTGGCGCTGCTCTCGCTGGCGGCGCTGCTGGCACCGATGGTCGAGCCGATCGCCTTCGCCTGGGTGCTCCCAGGGCTCGGGTTGACGACGGCCACCGTTGCGCTGATGACGTTCGTCGCCCCCCGCCAGGCTGCACTGGCCACCGCTGTGACCTGGGTTGCGATCGTACTGGTGGTTCGGGGAGCGAGCACCGATGAGCTGGCGGCGTTCACCGCCCCCGGTCAGAGCGCGATGGTGCTCGTGACCGGCTTGGCCATGACGCTCATCTGGTTCCGCCGCGATCGGTTCGATCGGCTGGAGGTCCGGTTGTGACACGGTCCGGGGGAGACGGCCGGACGCTCGTGGGTGGCGGGCGATGAGCCCGGCCCAGGTCCTGGCGTTCGGGTTGACCAAGCGGTTCGGGTCGCAGCAGGCCCTCGACGGCGTCGACGTGTCGCTCAACGGAGGCCTGCTCACCCTGCTCGGACCCAACGGTGCCGGCAAGAGCACCTTGCTGCGCTGCATCGCCACGATCATCAACCCCGACGAGGGCACTGTCCTGATCGACGGGCTCGATCCTCGGCACGAGGCCGACCGGATCGAAGCCCGCCGCCGGCTCGGCTACCTCCCGCAGAACCCGGGGCTGTCCGCCTCGGCCCGGGTGTTCGACGTCGTCGAGTACATCGCCGTGTTGAAGGAGCACACCGTCGAACGCTGGCGGCGGGCTGCGGTGTTCGATGCGCTCGAGCGGGTGGGCCTGGCCGACCGGCCGGCGACCAAGATGCGTGAGCTCTCCGGAGGCATGAGGCAACGGGTTGCCTTGGCTCAGGCGCTGCTCGGCGACCCACCGCTGCTGCTGCTCGACGAGCCGGCGGCCGGGCTCGACCCGGACGAGCGCTTCCGGCTGCGCGAGATCGTTTCGGAGCGGCGACACCGTGCCACCGTGCTCCAATCCACCCACCTCACCGACGAGGCGGCGGTCAGCGACACGATCCTGGTGATGAGCGCCGGCCGGATCGTCTTCGCCGGGCCGCCAGCCCGGCTCGCCAACACCGCGGAGGGCCGAA